>CALERM010000021.1 GCA_937907715.1 uncultured Clostridia bacterium | reverse complement strand
GCAAAGGCGCAGCTTCTCGGCTGCGATCTGACGCGCAGCGCGCTGGCAAAAATCGAATGCGGGCAGCGAAGCATTTACCCGGACGAACTCAAGGCGCTGCATCTGGCGCTGAACGTTTCTTATGACTCACTTCTTCCCTAGGAGGCAGCCATGCAGACAGCTTATCCGGAGCGGTATATCACGCTCGGCTTAAAGATAGCTTATTATCGCAAAAAGCGCGGATACACGCAAGAAAATCTTGCCGAAAAAGTGGGAATCAGTCTGAACTTTCTTGCGCAGGTCGAAGGCACCGGAACCGTCCGCGGCATCAGTCTGGAGACGCTTTTCAAAATGGCGGACGTTTTGCAGGTTGCGCCGTCGAAGCTTCTCGAAGACGACTGACCGGCAGCGGAAAAATCCCTGTTGCATTGTTCGTCCGCTTTGGGTATAATACGACTATAATGACGGATAGGAGGCCACAATCATGGCTGTAAAAATTGAAAAGTCCACCATCATCGGCGACGTTCTCGACATCGCGCCGCAGACCGCTCCTTTGTTCATGGCAATCGGCATGCACTGCCTGGGCTGCCCGTCCTCCCGCGGCGAGACCGTCGAAGAGGCTTGCATGGTCCACGGCGTCGACGCCGACGCTTTCCTGGCGCAGGTCAATCATTTCATCGAGGCAAGCGAGGAAGCAGGTCTCTGAGCATCTGCTGAAACAGACTTTTTCGAGCAAAAAGGCGGCGGAAGCCGCCTTTTTGCTCGAAATTCAAACTCTTGACACAACGGAGAGCGTCTATGAAGCTGCCGATTTCAAAACGACTTTTATGCTGCGCGTCCATGGTGCCGCCGGGCGCGCGCGTGGCGGACATCGGAACCGACCACGGCTACCTCGGCATCCACCTGCTGCAAGCGGGCATTTCCCCACATGTGATCGCCTGCGATCTGCGGCAGGGTCCGCTTGAAAACGCGCGGCGCAGCGCCCGGCAGTTCGGCGCAGACGGCAATATAGAGTTTCGCCTGTCCGACGGGCTGGAAAAAATCGACCCGGAGGAAATCGACTGCGCGGTGCTCGCCGGCATGGGTGGCGACCTCATCATCCGGATTTTATCCGCGTGCAGCTGGAAAGCGCGAGAGGACCTGACGTTCGTTCTGCAGCCCCAGAGCGCAGGAAATATACTGCGCCGCTGGCTCTGCGGCGAGGGCTTTGAGCTTCTGCGTGAAGAGCCGGTGCAGGACGGCAGCTTTCTGTATACCGTCATGCAGCTGCGCGCCGGAAGCCCGGCGGCTCTTACCCCTGGGCAGGAATACGCCTCGCCCGCGCTGATTCGAAGCGGCAGCCCGCTCGTCGGCGCGTACCTTGCGCGCGTCGAGACCGCACTGATTGCAACCGTCGAGGGTTTGCGTGGCGCGGAAAAGCAGCGCCCTGAGCGCCTTACCTACTTTTCGCAGGCATTGCAGGAAATTCAGGAAATGAGGAAACAATATGGCAACCATTCGTGAGATTTATAACGTCTTATTTGACTTTGCCCCCGCCGATATGAAGCTGGACTGGGACAACGTGGGGCTTGCCTGCGGACATTTTGACGCTGAGGTCCACAGAATCCTCGTCGCGCTCGACCCGATGCCGGACGTGTTCGAGGAGGCAAAGGCGTGCGGCTGCGAGCTGGTCGTGACGCATCATCCGCTGCTGTTTCAGGGCGTCAAGCAGGTAAACAGCGACAGCTACGCCGGAAAAAGTCTTCTGTATCTGATTGAAAACGGCATCGCGGCAATGAATCTGCACACCAATCTCGACTGCTGCCCCGGCGGCGTCAACGATGTGCTGGCGGCAAAGCTGGGTCTGGAAAACGCCGAAATCCTCAATCCCATGGGAACGGACCGGCAGGGCCGCCCCTACGGTCTGGTGCGCATGAGAACGGTGCCGGAGCAGTCTCTTGCGGGCTTTGCGTCCTTCGTCAAGCAGGCGCTTTCCTGCCCCGGCGTCCGGTTCGCGGATGCAGGAAAACCCGTGCGCAAGGTCGCCGTCGGCGGTGGCAGCTGCGGCAGCGAGATTGACGCGGTCCTTGCAGCGGGCTGCGACACATTCGTCACGGCGGACCTCAAGTACAACCAGTTTGAAGAGGCAAAATACCGCGGGCTGAATCTGATCGACGCCGGGCATTTTGAGACCGAAAATCCGGTGTGCGAGGTTCTGGAGCGGATTTTGCGGCAAGCCTTCCCGGAAATTCCGGTTTTCCGCGCGCAGAATCACCGGGATGAAACGCAATTTCTGTAATTTGCGCACCGGACAGTTGATTTCTGCTGCCTGCCTGTGATAAAATAACGTGTAATATTGTAACGAAGGGAAGAAACCACATGTCCGGACATTCCAAGTGGCATAACATTCAGAAAACGAAGGGCGCACAGGACGCCAAGCGCGCCGCGGCCTTTACCAAGATTTCGAAGGAAATGATCGTTGCCGTCAAAGAAGGCGGCGGCGTGGCAGACCCTGCCTATAACTCCCGTCTGGCGACCGTCATCACGAAGGCGAAGGCGGCCAATATGCCGAACGACAACATCAAGCGCGTTCTGGAAAAGGCGGCCTCCGCCGGTCAGGGCGACAGCTACGAATCCATCACCTACGAAGGCCACGGCCCGAGCGGCGTCGCGGTCATCGTCGAGACCATGACCGACAACCGCAACCGCACCGCGGGCAACATCCGCCACCACTTTGACAAATACGGCGGCAGCCTCGGCGTCAACGGCTGCGTGAGCTGGGCGTTCGACAAGAAGGGCGTCATCGTCATTGACAACGAGGACGAGGATCTGGACGAGGATACCGTCATGATGGACGCGCTGGACGCGGGCGCTGCCGACTTCCAGCCGGAAGAGGGCTGCTTCACGGTCTACACCGACCCGGCAGACTTCAA
>CALERM010000020.1 GCA_937907715.1 uncultured Clostridia bacterium | reverse complement strand
TGCTGTGTAAAAGAGTATTCGCAAAACCAAATGAACCGGTAGAATGAAAGGTGTACATATGAAAAAACTGTTTATCTCGCAGCCCATGAAGGGCAAGACCAACGAAGAAATCAAGAAAGAGCGCGAAGAGGCGATTTTCTGTGCGAAAGAGCTGATGGGCGATGAAGTTGAGGTCATCGACAGCTTCTTCGAAGACGCTCCGGCGGAAGCAAAGCCGCTGTGGTATCTCGGCGAATCGCTGAAACTGCTTTCCACCGCAGATGTTGCATATTTTGCAACAGGTTGGAAAAACGCACGCGGATGCAAGATCGAGCATACCTGTGCGCAGCAGTACGGTATCAACATCATCGAGAGCTGAAAGGGGTACATAATGGAGAACATCAAGAAAAGACTCGGCAATTTACTCAGTGTCAAATCTCTGGTCACGCTCTCGCTGACCATCGTCTTCGCCGTCCTCGCCCTGCGCGGCGACATCACCGGCAAGGATTTCCTGACGATCTTCCTGACAGTAATTACCTTCTATTTCGGGACCCAGAGTCAGAAAGCGCAGGACGCGATTGACAACGCGGGTACACCGCAGGAGGGCGAAAAGAAATGATGAAAGCATCCGAACTTGTGCGCAGGCACATTGACGTTGCGAAGAACTACAAGACCGTCTACATGTGGGGCTGCTTCGGCGCCCCTGTGGGCGAGACGATCATTGACGAGAAATCCGCGCAGTACCCGGATTGGTACACCGGCGGAAGGACCACGTATTTCCGCAGTCTCATCGGTAAGGGCTACTTCGGCTTCGACTGCGTGAACCTCACGAAGGGCATTCTCTGGGGCTGGAACGGAAACAAAAACGCCTACTACGGCGGCGCACGGTACGCATCGAACAGCGTTCCGGACGTGTCCGCCGACGGCATGATTGCAAAGTGCAGGGACGTGTCCGCGACCGGCTGGGACAAGCTGATTCCCGGTGAAGGTCTCTGGATGCCAGGTCACTGGGGCATGTACATCGGTGATGGTCTGGCGGTCGAATGCACCCCGATCTGGGACAACGGCGTGCAGATCACCGCCGTACAGAACATCGGCACGAAAGCCGGATATCACGCCCGCAAGTGGCAGAAGCACGGCAAACTCCCGTGGGTCGAGTACGACACTGTAAAGCTCGATGCCGAGGTCGAAGAGGCAAAAAAGACCATCCGGCAGAAAGCCGGTCTCACCGACGGCACGATTGATTATCTCGCCGCCTATAAGTACGGCGACGATCTCTTGAAGAAACTTGCAAAAGCGATGAAGTAAGCTGCCTGCCGCGCTCTGCCGGAAGGAGGGACGCCTTTGGCGAGCGCGAGAGTCAAGATACCCGCAGATCTGTCCGGTTTGCTGCACAGCGAGTGGGAGCGCGTCATTGAGGAAACCAGATACAGCCGGGAGGACGCCGAGATTGTGCGCCGCTACATCGTGGGGAAACTCCCCCAGATCGACGTTGCCGTCGAGCTTGATATAGCAAGAAGCACGATCACAAGGCGGCTACCGCAGATTTATGAACGGGCGCGGCAGACAGCAGCGAAGCTTAAGATAATTGAGAATTGAGCGAAAGCCCCGACTGTTCGATGAACTGTCGGGGCTATTTTTTATATGAAAACATCCTGCCTTAATCACAAGGCAGGATGCGATGAAACTCTTCTTGCTGGCGGCGTCAAGATAATCGTCGGGTCTGCATGAAGAATCTGTTCATTACTTCAAGAAAAGCAATACAAGAAATGCGGCGATAAAAACGAGAATCGTAGGAATCCAGATCACAAACCCGCGCACGGGCTTCTTTTTAGATAGATCGTTCAAAATTGTCGTACGAAGCAACGTGAGCAAAAAACTGATACCGCCAACGGTTATAAGGTTGTAGCCTACAAAGCTCCGCAATGTAGATTCATCTTCCAACAGTTTTACATTTGTGGAAATAAGACTGAATATTGCCACAAAGACTGCAAGGATAGCCAGAACATTTGCGTAAATAGACTTCTCAATTTCCTTTACATCGTCAGCCTTTTTGTCGAGCTGGCGAATCTGACGCTCATAAGCCTTTTTGTATCCGCTTAGACCGGTATAATCTCCGATTTCATCTTTAAACGTACCGCTGTACGGTTTATCTGCTGCACCGGACAGTTTTTCAAAGATGATCATAGCATAGCGCTCTTCCGAAGACAGCTGAATCTCGTTCCCCGAAATGTTTGTGAGCCGGAAAAACACTCGCGTCTTATGACCCGGCTGGTAAATCGGTGCAGTGATAGAAAGACCTTGCCGGATGCGGCTATTACGGTCATGTACAATAGCAACCATATCGTCCGGTAAGCAAATGATCTCTTCGGCGGAAACCATAACAGATTCACCGGGAAGCAACACTTTTGAAGTGTGTTCCCCAGCGTCTCCATAAAATGCTTTGGTTCTCAAATCGTAGCCGATATTTGTAATGCGATCAGGATCATAAGTATCCTGCTGAATAACTCCTTTTTCGGCGATAAGCTTCGAAAGATCGTGGTCAACCAGAATCATAATTAACACCCCCGTTCTTTCTTTGACTAAATTATAGCGCGAACGAGGAAAATTGCAAGACGATTTCGAAAATTTTGAAAATTTAATATTTGCGTCAAAGATGCGTCATACGCGCACACTCGCGCCGCCCTTAAAAATCTGCGCTCCGGTACACTGAGCATAGGAGCCGAAAGGCTTACTTTACGCAAAGGAGAACAGAATATGGAGTATGCAAGCAATGGCAAGGCGAATGCTGCGCTGACCACGGGCATTATCGGCACTGCCGGTGTCGGTCTGGGTCTGCTCGGCAATCTGCTCGGCGGCGGCTGGGGCGTCAATCCGACGGCTGCTGCGATGGCTGCGGGCGCGGCATGCAGCGAAAACACGCCGGTCACGCGGTATGAGCTGGACCGGGAGCAGCAGCTGGCGGCGAAAGACTCGGAGATCGCCCTTCTCAAGGCGAACACCTACAACGACCAGAAGTCGCTGGAACTGTATGCCTACATCGACGGGCAGCTCAAGGACATCCGCAAGACGCTGTGCGATCAGGCGGTACACAACCAGCGCACCGAGGACAGCTTCGTGCTGGCGCGGCAGGACATCGCGTCAGTCAAGTCCGAGCTGCACCGCGAGATTGAGATGGAGGCAGAGCGTCGCTGCTGCGGCGACAACTCGATTGTCACCTACGCCAACGCCACCTTTTATCCGAAGCAGGTTGCAGACGTCACCACCGGCACAACGACCACGGCGCAGGCGCTCTACAATCCGCTCCCGAAGTGCGGCTGCTGCAACAACTAAGCCAAAGGGGCGGCAGTAGCCGCCCCCACTACCTTCAGGAGGAATTTACATGGTTACGATTGATCAGGCGATGCGCGGCGTGATGCGCTTTGCGGACGCAGAAATCGGTCCTCACCTGCCGACAGGCAAGGCAATCGGACTCGGTGTTGCACTGTCTCTGGTTGCAGAGGGAGGCAAGGAGCAGCTGCTTGCGCTGCGGGAAAATTCTTTGATAAAAACGATGGGCGTCATGGACGATGGCGGGAACATCGATCTTGACCGGCTATACAACGCGGCGCGCCCGAGATTTGACGGGCAGAAGCTCCCGGTCACGCTGCCGCTGATTGGCGAGCTTCGTTTTGACGTTAACGATCTGGATAAACTGTACAAGTACATACAGGAGGCTTGAGTATGGATAAGAGCAAGTACATGCAGCATTTGCGCGACGAAATTGCCGCCCTGATGGAGCGCCCCGTGTCGCTCGGGCGGGCGGAGGAAATCTGCGCATACGCCGACACACTCTGCGCGCTGCAAAAGCTGGACGGCGGAGATCATTCCCGCGAGTCCACGAAGATGATGAGCTTTACAGAGTCGGACGCCAAACACTGGGCAGAACACATGGAGAATGACGACGGCTCGACTGGTCCACACTGGACGCTGGAACAGGCAACCGCCGTCGCAAACAGCATCGGCGTACATACGGACCCGTGGGTCTGGTTCGCGGCGCTCAATATGGAGTACTCGGACAATTGGGAGACTGCCGGGAAATACGGGCTTGATCGCCCGGAATACTATGCGGACCTTGCAAAAGCGTTTTTGTTTGACAAAGATGGCGGCGGACCAGAGGTAAAAATCGCCGGGTATTATCACGGCGTCGTGGAGCCGCGACTCAAAAAAGCACAAAAAATATCCCTCCCATATGGGAGGGATATTTTATCGATGCACAACCATCCCAATAACACCATTTACAAAGACAAGGTGTTCGGATAAGGATACATCTGGTACGCCCGACAGGATTCGAACCTGCGACCTTTTGAATATCAGTATCAGAAAT
>CALERM010000019.1 GCA_937907715.1 uncultured Clostridia bacterium | reverse complement strand
GCACCGTATTTTGCGGTGTAAATATCTGCAAGGAGGTCACCTGTATGACCAATTAACTGGATTTTGTCTTGGCAGTAGTTCTGAATATCCTTCGGAGTCAGGTCTTTCCGCAAAATCCGCTTATCCTCGAAACACGGAACGATCTTGCGCTTGATGATCATGCAATAAGAACCATATTCCGTTCTCCTTCTATCAAGATCACAACAATACTCTGCGAGGAGACCGGGGATCGCTTGCAGATAGAGTCCACCGCCTCTGAATTTATCGAGATCATCGCTTCTTACATGCTCCGTTCATCTCAGCCGCAGCTTGATCTGCGGCTTGCTGTTGTGCCCTGATTCTGCCTCTGTTCCTCCATTTTTGTAGCCGGTCTTTTTGGTGCACAGTCTGCCAGGCAGGTCCGGACTGGACAACGGGGAATGGACATGATAAGATGGCAGCAGGATGTGATATTATGGAAAAAACGAACCGGCAATTTGAAAGCATGCTGATCGTGGCGCGCGAGCGGCTGCTGCGGCATACGCCGCAGGAGGTCTCCCGGAAGGCGGGAGTGCGATATGAAGACGGTGTATATCTGGTCGATACGCTCGGGAAAACCGTTTCGGTCCGGCTGCCGGATTGTACCGTCTTGCCGCAGCTTTCCAAATGGCACACGCTGACGCTGCTGCATTATCTTGATCTTGCCGATGGGTTGCCGCTGACCGGGCACATGATCTCGTTTTCACAGTATCAGGACGGACTGGTGCGCGGCGGCGGGTTTGACCGCAATGCGGAGCTGATCATCCGGCGAGATCTCGGCGTACTGCCGCCGGAGGAGCTGGCGCGGCGCTGCATTTCGATGGGCGCAGAGCTTTTGAAATCGAATGCGGATTTCTGTGCGCGCTTTTCATTTTTGCCGCGCTACAGCCTCTGGCTCAAGGTCTGGTTTGCGGACGATGAGCTTCCACCGTCCGGGCGACTGTTGACCGACGAGAGCGCGCCGCACTATCTGACGATAGAAGACGCAGTGACGGCAGGCTCGCTGGTTCTCGACGCACTGACCGGCGCACAGCATTGGACAGTATGAAAGAGGATAAAAGGCAGGTTCCAAAAAGGAACCTGCCTTCAGGCTGTCGAAAAACCTTTCAGAGTAACGATTACGGAAAGGAAGATAGTGTGAAAGAAACCCATCAGGGGTGTCTTTCGCGTTCAATCAATCA
>CALERM010000018.1 GCA_937907715.1 uncultured Clostridia bacterium | reverse complement strand
TATTTCTGCGTCTCGGAGACGGCGTATTCATGCACGCCCGCCTTGCACAGAACCTCGGTGAGGGTGTTTTTGATCACGGGCGGCTCAACGAGATAGTGCTCGGGAATCTTGAGGTCGCCGTCGTATTCCAGCATGCCGGCAAAATGGACGCCGGTATAATCGCCGCGGTCAAATTTGTCGAAGTCCTTGCGGTCAAAGGCAAGGGAGATTTCCTGCGCGCGGTCGCCGCGGAAGTTGAAGAGAATGACGCTGTCGCCGTTCGCAATTTTCGCGACAGGCTTGCCATCGTGCGCGACGACGAACGGCAGAAGGTCCTGATCGATCATGCCGGGGTTTTCCGCGCGGTAGGTCTCGATCGCTTCCTTTGCAGAGGCAAACTGCCGACCTTCGCCCTGCACGTGCGTGCGCCAGCCCTTTTCGACCATCGGCCAGTTCGCTTCGTACCGGTCCATGGTGATGACCATACGTCCGCCGCCGGAGGCGATTTTATACTCATGCTCTGCGTCCGAAAGCCCGGCGAGAACGGTTTCCAGCTGGTCGACATAGTCCAGCGCACTCGTTGCGGGCACATCGCGCCCGTCGAGCAGAATGTGGCAGTAGACGCGCTTCACATCTTCCTCACGCGCCTTCTTAAGCATCGCGATCAGGTGCGAAATGTTGGAATGGACGTTGCCGTCGGAAAGTAGACCGAGAAAATGCAGCGCTTTGCCGTTTTCCTTGCAGTTGGCAATCAGCCATTTCCACGTCTTCGAGTTATACAGCGCGCCGGTTTCAATCGACTCGCCGACGAGCTTTGCGCCCTGGGAGTAGATCTGACCGCAGCCGAGCGCGTTATGACCGACCTCGGAATTGCCCATGTCGTCGTCGGTGGGAAGACCGACGGCAGTGCCGTGCGCCTTGAGCCACGTCATGGGGCAGGACGCCATGAGCTTGTCGAGATTCGGAGTGTTTGCCTGCTTGACTGCGTCGCCAGGACCGCCGTCGCCGCGGCCGACACCGTCCATAATGACCAATACAATGGGTTTCTTCATTTGTATATCCTCCATGTTGGTTTCTTTTTATTCGTGCCTATTTTACATCATTTCGTTCCGGTTTACAATGTCAATTTTCCGTTTGCAGACGTAAAATATGCTCCTTCGCCAGCGCGTAGACGCCGTCAAAATTCACATGCGGATTATAGACCGCCTCCAGCTCGTCGTGCAGGCGTTTTGCCTCGGCAAGCGCCTTGTAGGCGATGGCATACTGCGCGCGGTATTTTTCCGTCAGAGCGGCAAGCGCCTCGCGCTTCGGGCGCAGAGCGGCAACGTTATAAAACTGCCCCAGATCGACATATGCGCCCGATGCGGCGGGAAGCGCCACCTCCAGCACGTGCGGGCTGGTGCCGTCGGCGTAGCCCACGTGCCATGCGGGAATGAAGACGCCGTCGAGAGAGTCGGGGTCTGCGGAGCAAAGCACGTACTCCACATCGAGCCCCGCATCCTCCGCCGCCTTTCCGATGGTTTTCATGAAGCTCGACTTGCCGCAGCCGGGACCGCCCTTGATCACATAAAGAAAGTTGCCGCTGTCCGGCTTGCAGAAGTCCTCATAGACCGAATAGAAGCCCTTCGACGTATTCGCACCGAGAAAGTATCGCCGTACCGCCATAAAAAACCCTCGCTTTCAGATAGTCTGCCAATAGCATATGCAAAAGTGCCCCGAAGCGTGCATCACGCTCCGGGGCAGAGAGAATATCGGTTCAATTGAGGGCAAGGTCGCCCTGGCGGAACAGCGCCTCCACGCGCGCGCGAAGGGGCGCGTACTCCGGACGCTCCAGCGTTTCGGGTCCGGCAATCGCCGCGCCGGCAGCCTGCTTCGCCTCCAGCAGCGTCTGCACGTCCATCTGCAGATCGGCGACCTTGAACAGCGGAAGCCCGTGCTGCCGCTGCCCGAGAAAATCGCCGGGACCGCGCAGCGCAAGGTCCTCTTCGGCAATTTTGAAGCCGTCGGTGGTGGCGCAGAGGGTCTTGAGGCGCTTTCTGGTCTGCTCGTTCCGGTTGGACGAGACAAGCACGCAGTAAGACTGCGCGCTGCCGCGCCCGACGCGGCCTCTGAGCTGGTGGAGCTGCGAAAGCCCGAAGCGGTCGGCGTTTTCAATGACCATGAGCGTTGCGTTCGGCACGTCGACACCGACCTCGACGACCGTGGTCGCCACAAGAATGTCGGTTTCGCCGCGCGAGAAGGCGCCAAGCGCCGCGTCCTTGTCCGCCTGCTTCATCTTGCCGTGCAGAAGCCCCACGCGCCGGTGCGGAAAGACCGCCTGCCCGAGCGCCTGCGCCCAGCTTTCAGCAGATTTGAGGTCTTCCAGCCCGGATTGCTCCACCGCCGGGCAGACAATGTAGACCTGATGACCGGCATCGCACTGCTTGTCAATAAAGGCGTTGAGCCGCTTTCGCTTGTCCTCTCCGATCAGGAAGGTCTCAACCGGGAGTCTGCCCGGCGGAAGCTCGGAGATGACCGACACGTCCAGGTCTCCGTAGGCAATGAGCGCGAGCGTGCGCGGAATCGGCGTGGCAGACATGACCAGAAGGTGGGGGGTGCCGCCCTTTGCAGAAAGCGCGGCTCTCTGCGCGACGCCGAAGCGGTGCTGCTCGTCGCAGACGACAAGAGAAAGGTCGCAAAATGCCAGCTCGCGCGTAAAAAGCGCGTGCGTGCCGATGATCAGCTGCGCCTCGCCGGATGCGATCGCAGATTTTGCCGCGCGCTTCTGTGCGGCGGTCATGGAGCCGGTCAGAAGCGTCACATGGATGCCGAGGGGAGAAAAGAGCCGGGAAAGCGACTGCGCGTGCTGCTCGGCGAGAATTTCGGTCGGCGCCATAAAAGCTGCCTGATGCCCGTTTTGTATCGCGCAGAAGCACGCGGCTGCCGCCACCATCGTCTTGCCGCTGCCGACATCTCCCTGCACGAGCCGGTTCATCGGGCGGCAGGAAGAAAGGTCGCGCAGAATATCGTCAATCGCCGTCTGCTGCGCGCCTGTCAGCCGGAAGGGAAGAAGATTGTAAAACGGCTTCATGTGCTGTGTGTCCATTGCCTTCGTATGCAGCGCCTCGCGCTGGGTGCGGATGGCGGCAAGCCCGGCGGAGAAGACGAAAAACTCTTCAAAAACCAGCCGCCTGCGCGCTTTTTGCAGATCGTCGAACGATGCCGGAAGGTGGACCGTCTCATAGGCAAAGCGCGCCGGACAGAGGTCATACTGTTTTTGTACGGAAGCGGGCAGAATGTCCGGAAGGTCTGCGGCACATGCATCGAGCGCCTGACGCACGCACGCGCCCAGAAGCTTGTTGGAAACGCCTGCCGTAAGGGGGTAGATCGGAAAAATCCGACCTGTGACGGCGCCTGCTGCGTCTGCCTTTTCAAAGGCTGGGTTCTGCATCTGATAGCCGCAGCCGTCCCGCAGGGCGCCGTAG
>CALERM010000017.1 GCA_937907715.1 uncultured Clostridia bacterium | reverse complement strand
GGACGTGCCATTTATGGCACGTCCATTTTATTTCGTATGCAAGTTCATTTTGCGCTCATCGGCTGCGCAAAACCCTGTCCGGCAATTTCCATGTACCAGACCGCATCACCCTCGGAGAAGACGTCGGACATGCAGTATTTTTCCGCGTCCAGAACATCCTGCCCGACGCGCACCCGCAGCGGCGACACGCTCACAACCTCCGCTTCCTGACAGCCGACGGCAAGCACCGTGTCAAATTGCATGTCGCTGTCGTGGTCAATCACGGTCAGCCGCGTACCGGACCGGGAGAGCACCTCCGCGCCCGCCTCGTTGTAATTATAGTAGTACTGCGCGTCGTCCGCCATCGAAAATGCGCCGCCGGAGAGCAGCTTTGAAAGCGCCTGCGCGTTTTCAAACGTGTAGTAAAGCTCGCTCGTCACATAGCACGGAATGCCGAACACCCGTCCATCCTTGACGTAGATATCCACCTCGCGCCCAAGAAGGCTCAGGTCGGACGATACGTCAAATTCCTTGTGTCCCGCGAGCTTCGTCATACCAGCGGGAAGCTTTCCGTCATTGCTCGTCAGATCGGCATATTCATTGCCCGTCAGCACCGCCGTATACCGCGTCAGATCATATCGGACCTCGAGATACGACCGGGGATTCATCAGGTCGTCGAGCACATAGCGCTCCAGCCCCTCTGCATCCGGGTCGGCAATCGCCGGGCAGCGCATGGCGTTGTAAATGAGAAGACATGCATTGTCGCGCGTGACGGGCTGATTGACCTGCGCAGTCAGACCATAGTAAATGCCGAACGACTGCGCGTCCGCGTTCACCCGCTCGTCCCAGCCTGCACCGGAATAGGTCTCGGGGTCCTGCCCCAGAATGACCAGCAGCATCTTTGCCAGCTCCTGCGCCGTCACATTGTCCTTCGGGCGGAAGCTTCCCATGCCGTCGCCGGCAATGATGCCCTGCCCCGCGCAGTAGCCGATGTAATCGAGCGCCCAGGAATTCTGTGCGTCATAGAAATAGACGTCTGCCGGCGTCTGCGGGTTTTCCGTACATAAAATGGCGACCAGCTTTGCGACCTCTTCGCGCGTGATAAAATTACCCGGGCGGAACGTTCCGTCGTCATAGCCCGAAATCAGCCCCAGATCGACCAGCATCTGCACCGCGCCGACATTGCGGATACTGCCGCGGTCGGTGAAGGCAGCGCCCTCGTCCTGCGCGCCGGCAGGCAGCGCCATGCACAGCAGCAGGCAAACGCAGATCAGCAGGCAAGCGATTCTTCGTTTCATACGCCGCCTCCTTTCGTTTTCTGTTTTTCAGTATAGACGCTCCCGCCGGTCTTTGCAAGCGCGCGCGGGCATCTGTAATGTAACTGTAACGTTTCCGGGCAAATCTCTGCCTTTTATCCACAGCTTTGTGGATATTTTTGCCTCTTCCCGTGCAAAACGCGGCGCTTTCCGCACCGGAAAGCGCCGCGTCCTGTTCTTCGCCTGTCTTACTTGACCGTGATGAGGGTATAATCGTCGGTGCCCAGACCGATCTTCTTACCGTGCTCGACCGCCGCTCTCCAGCAGGTGTTCGGATGCATGGCGTGCAGATGATCGTGGTCCTCGGAATCGCCGCATTCTGCAAGGCGGCTTCCCGGCAGCACCGGCTGGCGGTTGACCGCCTCGGCGCACGCCAGATCAAGCGCCACGGGGTCAAACGATGCGAACATGCCCACATCCGGCACCATCGGCACATCGTTCTCCGCATGGCAGTCGCAGTCCGGGGAAATGTCGCGCACGATGGAAATATGGAAGCTGGGGCGTCCGTCCACGACCGCCTTGGCATACTCGGCGATCTTGTAGTTGAGAACCTCTGCCACCTCGTCGTAGTCCGGCGCGATGGCGTCCTTCGGACAGATGGCGATACACCGACCGCAGCCGACGCACTTGTCGTGGTCAATGGCGCACTTCTTATTCGTGATGATCGGCGCGCCGTGGGCGCAGATCTTGGCGCATTTGCCGCAGCCGACGCACTTTCTTGTAATCACATGGGGCTTGCCCTGTGCGTGCATTTCCATCTTGCCCGCGCGCGAGCCGCCGCCCATACCGATGTTCTTGAGCGCGCCGCCGTAGCCCGCCTGCTCATGCCCCTTGAAGTGCGTGAGGGAAATGACGATGTCCGCATCCATCAGTGCTCTGCCGATCTTCGCGTTTTTCACATACTCTCCGCCCACGACCGGAACCTCCACATCATCGCCGCCGCGCAGACCGTCGGCAATGATCACATGGCAGCCCGTCGAGAACGGCGAGAAGCCGTTTAAGTAAGCCGCGTCCATATGCTCGAGCGCATTTTTCCGGCTTCCGATATACAGCGTGTTGCAGTCGGTCAGGAAGGGACGTCCGCCTCTTGCCTTCACGAAATCCGCCACGGTCTTTGCATAGTTCGGGCGCAGATACGCCAGATTGCCGACCTCGCCGAAATGCAGCTTGATAGCGACAATCTTGTCCTCAAAATCAATCGTATCCATCCCGGCGGCGAGCAGCAGCTTTTCCAGCTTCTGCTGCTGGTTCATGCCCGGGTGGCAGCGAAAATCCGTAAAAAATACCTTTGCCTGTTCCATGAGAGTTCCTCCTCCTCATCATTTGTCATCAACAAAAGTATAGCGGATTTTCGGGATTTGTCAATCCGGCAGCCGCAGCACGGCGTTCAGGAGCGAAAAATTCGCCGGAAACGGGCGCATGAAATTCCAGTAGCCGAGCCCGCGCAGCATATATTTTTTCACCAGCTCGAACTTTGCCAGACTCGAGCGCACATCCTCGAACCACACCTCATGCACCGCGCCGTCCATGCCCGTGTAGGAAAACCACGGCGTCTGCGCCGGGTCGCTGAACTGAATCTCGCTCCCCGTGTCAAACGCCAGCTGCCGCGCAGCCTCGTTGCCGATCACCGCCGCCCGCGTCAGTCCCGCCTCATACGGCAGCGTCCAGTCATACGCATAGTTGGGAAAGCCCAGCAGCAGCTTTCCCGGCTCGATGCGCGAGACCGCATACCGCACCACCCGCTCCACCGCGTCGATGGGAGCCACCGCCATCGGCGGACCATACGTGTAGCCCCATTCATACGTCATCAGCAGCACCTGATCTACCGCTTTGCCGATGGCGGCGTAGTCGTGTCCCTCATACAAAACGCCCGGCTGCGTATCCGAGGTCTTCGGCGCGACCGCTGCCATCAGATAGCCGCCCGCCGCATGGACCGCCGCCGCCAGCTCCTCCAGAAACGAGGCATAGCTTGCCGCAAGCGCCTTTCCCAGAAATTCAAAGTCCACATCCACGCCGGAAAAACCGCCGTCTCGCATTTCTCGGACGGTATTCTCAATCAATGCCGCGCGCGCAGCCTCGTTTTCCAGCACCGCGCCTGCGCGCTGGGCAGAGAAGCTGCCCTGCTCGGTGAGCGTGGAAAGATGCAGCAGCGTCGTCACGCCAAACTCCTTTGCCAATGCCCGCATCTGCTCGTCATCCGGGCGGACCAGCTCCCCCGCTTCCGTAAAGCCATAGGTAAACGGCGCCAGTGCCTGCGCATAGGGAAGAATTCCGCGCAAAACGCGCTCCGATACCCACGGATAAGCGTAGCCCATGAGCCGCGCCTCATAATCAGGCGTATCTTCCAGTTTCGTCACGAGCACCTGTCCCGGATACAGCCGCTCCTGTTCCGATAACCCCGGATTGAGCCGGTACAGCTCGTTCGGTCCGAGCGAAAACGCCTGCGAAATGGAGTAGACCGAATCTCCCGACCGCACAGTATAAAGCTGCGCGGGCTTCAGAATCAGCAGGCTCTCCCCGACCGACAGCCGGTACGGCTCCGTCAGAGCGTTGAACCGCGCCAGAAGCCCCGGCGAGACGCCGTACTGCATCCCGATCGACCAGAGCGTCTGCCCCGCCGTCACCACATGAATCTGCATACCATCACCTCACGGCATTGTATGCAGCTTTTCCCGGAAACATCCTTGCCGCGTGCGTGTCCGCATGCTATAGTATAGGCAAACTGCCGCACATGGAGGCTTCATGACCAAACCTTTTCCGCAGCTCTGGCTGCTCGATCTGCGCGCGTTTCTGGAAAATGACCGCTGGCGCACGCTCCTGCCCGGTCTTCCGCCCGAGCGCCAAACGCGCGCGCTTGCCTGCCGCCGGGAAATCGACGGCGCGCGCATTGCCTGCGCAGGCTATTTATTGCAGCAGACGCTCGTATCCGCCGGAATCCCGGTCTGCGCGCAGACCTTTACAAAAAACAGCTGGGGAAAGCCGCGCCTTGTCTCCGGCGCCGTCGAGTTTTCCCTCAGCCACGCAGGAAATCTCTGCGTCTGCGCGCTGGATTTCTCTCCCCTCGGCGTCGATGTCGAGCTGCCGCGCATTTCCATGGCGGTCGCCGCGCGCTGCTTTCACCCGGACGAAACCGCCTTTCTGCAAACGCTTTCCGGGCAAACGCAAGCAGACGCGCTGCTGCGCCTCTGGACCGCGAAGGAAAGCTATCTCAAGCAAATCGGGTGCGGTCTTTCCGTCCCGCTCAATTCTTTTTGCGTCCTGCTCGATGCAAACGGTGCAAGCCTGCAAACGCCCGGCGCGCCGCGCCTGCACGAATACACGCACGACGGCTGCCGCATCTGCCTCTGCACCGCGCATCCCCGCCCGCCGCTTCAAATCTTTCAGCCGTAACAAAGCCGCCGCAGGTGTTCTATCACCTGCGGCGGCTATTTTGATCTCGCTCAGACTCTCGCGCTGTTGCAGACCAGATATACGACCTGCCGCTGCTGTGAGATTTTTTGCAGCAGCTCCAGGGCGCGCTTCGTGCGCGCGTCGTCGAGATTGACGAACGGGTCGTCCAGCAGCAAAAACGGCTGCTCCTTTGTAAACAGCGCGTCCACCAGCGCCAGTCGCATGCAAAGCGTGAGCGCATCGAGCGTTCCCGCGCTGAAGCTCGCCGCCTCGCGCGCCGCGCCCTGCTCGTCGATGAAAAGGTTCAGATCCTTGTCGAGCATCGCGCGCCCAAGCCCGTCGCCCAGAAGCTGCTTTGCATAGTCTGCAAACCCGCGCTCCACATCTGCCACATAGCGGTTTGCAAGCCGGTCCTTTGCAAGATTCAAAAGCTCCATTGTCCGGTCGGCAAGCGCGCAGGATTTCTGAAGGCTCTGCCGCTCGTCGGAAAGCGCCGCAATCCGGTCCTCCCAGACAGGCAGCCGTTCTGTTTCGCGCGAAATGCTCTGCCGCTCCTGCCGCAGCGCGCGCCTTCTTTCCTCGAGCGCATCGAGCTCGAGCTGTGCCCGCGCCTCCTGCTGCTGCAATTTTTCAGAGTCGGGCAGCGGCGCTTCTTCCTGCATCGCTTCTACCGCCGGATGCTCGCGGTCGAAATCCGTCAGCGCCTGCCGCGCCGATAAGAGCTGCTGCTGCGCCAGCGTCCAGGCGCCCGCGTCGCGCTCCAACGCATCCAGTTTTTCGCCCTCGCTGCCTTCCATCGCAGGGAACGCCGCGAAAAAGGCGTCCAATTCCGCCTGCGCCGCTTCCTTTTGCGTCTGTGCCTGCTTCCGCTCGGCAAAATACCGCTCGGCGCGCGCGCTGGCAAGCGTATACTGTGAAAACCGGCGGCAAAGCGCCTGCGTGCAGTCGCTGAGCGTCCGTGTCTCGTCGAGCGCCTGATCGCGCGTCAATACCTGCCGGATGCTTTGCGACAGCTGCTGCACACGCGCAAGCGCCGCGGCGTTCTGCCGGTCCAGCTGCTCCTTTCTTCTTTGGAGCGTCTGCCATTCAGACGCCTCCTGTGAGAGCGCCTGCATGCCCGCGCGCAAATCCTCCGGCAGCCCTTCGGGGCAATACGGGCGCAGGATAGACGCCAGCTTACCGCGCGTTTGCTCGATGGAATCTGCAAGCTTCTCCCGCTGCTCCTTCATGCGCTGTGCCTGCGCCAGAAGCGTCTCATACTCCTGCCGCGCCGCAAACAGCGCCTGCGAAACCCCATCGTGGTAGCTCTCGTCTGGAAAATACAGATAAAACGCCGCATGCAGCCGCGCGTCCGCATCGCCAAGCGCCTGCCGGGTTTCCAGCTGTGCCTGCTCAGTTTCCCGTTTTTGCGCCTGCAAATCCAGATACGTCTTCCGGTCCAGCAGCAGTCGCGTCAGCTTCTGCTCGGGCGCGGAAGCCTCCTCGTAAAAGCGCAGCAGAAAATCGTTCAGTCCCCGCCGCAGATCATAGAGCGTCTGGTTTTCTTCGTCCGTAATCGCGCTGGTCGTGATGCAGCCATCTGCGCGCGCAGGCTTCTCGCGCAGCAGCACCGCGCCAAGCAGCGCCAGCGCACCCGCGGCCGTCAAAGCAATCCCCGCCGCCGTCCTTGCGTTTACAAGCAGCACGCACCCCAACACCAGCAGCACTGCGCCCAGCGCCGCAAGCAGCATCTTCACCCCGGACCGCCGCGCCGTCTCCTCCGGCTTTGTTTTCTGAAGCGCCTGCACCTGCTTGCGCCCTTCCAGCTCCGCAATCCGGCGGCAATCGTCCTGATAGTGCAGAATCTCGTCCTCCGCCGGAGCGCCGGAGGCAAACACACGCCGCAGCGACTCCAGCTGCGTCTGCGCCTGCTGCGGCATTGCGCCCGTTTCCAGCGCCTGCTGCAAAACCGCGCGCTGCTGCTCGTCGTTCCGGAGAGATTGCAGCTGCTCGTCCGTCGGAACGCCGCCGGCGAACTGCGCGCGCGCCCGATCGAGCCGTTTCCTCTCATCCTCCGACAGCCGCAGCCCGGAAAGCTGCCGCTGGCAAGCCAGCATCTCGTCTGCCGCCTGCAGGCTGGCGCGCAGGTCCTCCTGCTGCGGCGCATGGTCCCGGAATTTTTCTTCCAGCTCGGTCAGCCGCGCCGTCTCCTCCGGCAGCAGCTGCGAAGACAGCTTCGCCTGAAGCTCTGTCAGCTGCGTACACTGCCGCGTGCAGGTCTCCAGCTCCTGCTGCGTTTTCTCCCGGTCGGCAAAGAAGCCTTCTTCGCGCGCGACAATCGCGTGGTCCGCGTCGCAAAGCGTCAGCTCTCCGAGCTGTTTGTCCGCCCGCTGTACATCCAGCAGGCATTCACGCTGCCGCCGGAGGTCCTCGGCGCTCGGAAGCCCTGCCGGATAACGCGCGGAAAGCTCCTGCAAAAGCGCCTCCTGTTTTTCACACGCCGCTTCCAGCGCCTTTCTCTGCATAAGCTGCATGCTGCGTGCCTTCTGATCGGACGCCATGCGAATCTTCTCGCGCAGGTCCGCAATTTCCGCCGTCGTCTGCGCTGCCGCTTCGTTCGCCTGATTCAGCTCCCGCAGCACCGCTTCCAGCCGGGGCAGCTGCTGCTTTGCTTCCAGCGTCTGCGCTTCGAGCGCATGCAGTTCCCGCTCGCAGTCAAAGATCTTACCCTTGTCTCCGCTGTAGGCGCGCAGATTGCGCCGGAACTGACGCAGCGCCTGCTCGGCGGTATCGAAGTTATTCATGTCGTTCGTGTCGTCGACCAGGTTGGAAAGCTTTGCGCGCATCGACGTCGTCGCCTGCGTATCCGGCTCTGCCGCCTGCGGCAGATACGTGCTGCGCACAAAAGACGCCGCGTCCAATCCGAACAGCTCCTCGCCGAGCCGCGAAGAAAACGGCGTTTCGTCTGTCCGGTTTGTCAGATCGCGCAGCGAAAACGTGTCCTTCGCCGCCGTCTTTCCAAAATAGCGCGTGACACGGTATTCTGCGCCCTGATATTCAAATTCCAGAAATCCGCCGAATTTTCCGCCCTGCCACGGTTCAAAGCGCCTGCGCTCGTTCTCGGTCACATTGCGCGCGCCGGTGCGCGGCAGCCCATAGAACATTGCCTTCAAGAACGCCGCCAGCGTACTTTTCCCGAAGCCGTTTTCCC
This sequence comes from uncultured Clostridia bacterium, assembly GCA_937907715.1. GTDB lineage: Bacteria > Bacillota > Clostridia > Oscillospirales > Oscillospiraceae > CAG-170. Next base: position 3,168 of record CALERM010000017.1, on the reverse strand, counting down.
GGCAGATGACTGACAGTCCCTGCGCAAATTCATAGTCGAAGCCGGACAGCACACCGAAATTTTCAATATGGCACCGCAGCAGTCTCATAACGAAATCTCCTCTCCCGAAAGCGCCTGCAGACCGGCGCGGATGACGGCGGCTTTGTCCGCCTCCTCCAGCTCGCTGGAGAGCACCTGCCGGATAAACTCGCCCTTGAGCGACACGTCGTTCCGGTACGCATCCGCATCCAGCGCCATGCGGCTTTCGTCCTTGACCTTGACAAAAAAGAAGCTTCCCTGCATCGTCTGCTGCAAATACGGCGCGGAAATATCCGCCGTGGGGCTGCTCTGCCCGGTCAGCAGAAACTCGACCATGTCCTCCGGCGAAAGACTCTTCGCTTGCTCCTTCATGCGCTGGGTAATCTGCGCGTTCTGGGAAAGCCCCGTGATATCGACCGCCACCCGGTGCAGCTGCCGCGCGGAAAACGGCACAAACTCGTGTGCAATTCTTCCGTCCTCCACGGTCAGCAGCACAAAGCCCTTCTCGCCGCACTCGTCAAACCCGCGCCCCTCCAGACAGCCCGGATAGCAATAGATTCCGCCGCCGTCAAGCGGTCCTGTCTGATAAGCGTGGATGTGCCCCAGCGCCAGATAGTCGATGCCTCGGTTTTTCAGCAGATTCAGGTTGATCATGTCCACGCCGCACGCCGTCCCGATTTGCCCGTGGAGCATGACCAGGTTGACCGCGCCGTCCACGTGCGGCAGCGCCTCATAAAGCGCCGCGTCCGCTCCGACCTGCGCGCCGGAAATCGCAGCGCCGTCGTATTGCACCGTCGACCACGTCTTTCCGAACAGCTTGAGATTCCCCGGCAGCGCGCAGTCGCAGAAGACGTTTGCCGCCTCGTCGTGGTTGCCGGGCAGATACAGATAGTCGACCTCCGGCGTCCTTCGGATGGCGGCAAGCAGCGCGTCGACCGTGCGCGCGCGCACCCGCGCCCCGTCAAACAGATCCCCCGCGATCAGAACCGCGCGCACCGCATTTTCCTGCGCAAACTCCGTCAGCCGGACAAAGCTTTGCAATACCTCCGTGTTGCGCATCGACGCCTGCTGCGCCGTCATGTGCGTCTGCATCGGAGAATCCAGGTGAATATCCGCGCAATGAATCAGCTTCATACACGCCCCCCTCTGTCCGCCGCATCCGGCAGACCTCTTTTTTCTATTTTATCATCCCCGCGCAAGCGCCGTCTGGCAAGCGCCAGATTTGCAGAGAAATTGTCCGGCAGCATTGCTGCCGGACCTACCGCCGTTCGTTTTCTCTTATTTTTCCGCCGCGTTCTCATAGAACAGGTGCAGCCGCTGCGTTCCCGCCGCGGCGTCTGCCGCGCCCTCTGCGTCCGTTTGCGCTTTTTCATGGCGCGGAATCAGCAGCAGGTGAATCTGCCAGCCGTCAATTTCTCCCGCGCCGCCCGCGCGATAGGTCAGGACATCTTCAAAATCCTCCGGTGTGCCGCCTTCCGTCAGCATCACAAGATAGCCCTGCGCGTCCGGATACCGCGCCTGGATTTGCGCCTGCGGCAAATACTTCAGTGCATCGAGATAATCTGTCAGCTGGTAAACGCTGTTATGATCTGTCCACTCGCCGCGCTCGGTCACGAAAAATTTCCCGCTGTCGGAGTGAATGCGCAGCTGCGCGCTGTAGACGTCCCATTTATCGTAATAGAAAAAGCGAATGGTCCCGCTGTCCTCGAAATCAAAGTCCTTCGTCAGCCGCAGCTCAAAATTATCCCAGTTCACATACAGCGCCTCGCTGTTTTTGAGCTTCTGCGTCTTCGCAATCTTCCCGGCAATCTGCGCGGTATCGAGCTGCGAGACATTGCTCCCGTCCATCGGAAATTCCTGCCTCACCCACTTTATGTTCTTCGCCAATGCCGCCGCCAGCGCGCATACCGCCGCCAGCAGCAAAATCCAGGCAACTGGAAATCTGATCTTCTTCATGGTATGTTTCGCCCCTTTCCTGCTCCATCAGACTTATTCCGGCAGACCGCACGAGTCCGCGCCGCCTCCGCCGACGGAATCAAACGTATCGTGGAACATTTCCTCGATTTCATCCATGCTTGCCGGCTCTGCGATGTTGAGCGGCGTAAGCTGCCCATAAGAAGTAATCCGCTCCATGCCGCCGCAGCCCTCGTCAAAGTTGAGGCTGCAAAGCTTCAGCGCTTTTCCAAACCCGGACAGTACATACGCCGTGCCGCCGCGCTCGTCCTGCGTCTGATCAAAAAGACCGTATTGATACAGCGCCGAAATCATCACGTTCAGTGCGCTTCTCTGATCATAGCCGAACGCGCGGAGGTACGCAAGCTCTCCCGCCGTGCAGATGTTCAGATACCGCGCCAGCTTGTCGTAGAGCGCCTCGTCCAGTTCCGTCAGCAGATAGCACCGCGTCAGCTGCGCAAAATCGTCGATTTTCCGATCGTCGTTGAGTTCGTTGACCAGATGCATCTGCTTTTTGACAAACGCCGCATAGTCCGCGTTTTCGCGCGTGAATTTTTGCGCCATGCGGACCTGGTCTTCATAGCTTCGGAAGGTTCCGAACAGATACCGCTGCATTTTGTCCCAGAACAGCACCGCCGGCATGTGAAAAATCAACTGCTTCATATCGTCCGCCGCCTCTGCCAGCGCGGCAGGATCGCCGAACGAAACCGCCTTTATAATGCTCCAGAACGAATCTCCGGCAAATTTTCGAATATCCCTGTCCTTTAAAATCGCTGTCAGCGCCGTCACCTGTTGTTCCAGCATATATCCGCTCCATTTCGTTTACGCTCTTGCAAACAGCAGCACCGTCTCGATATGTGCATCATTGTCCAAACTCAAACTCATATCTTCCGCAATGATTGGAAGTCTGAATTTAATGGACTTGAGCCACTGACCGTTGGGCTGCCGTTCCTCATAAATCTGGACTTCGGAAAGCAGCGATTCCATGAGCTGCCGCTTTTCCTGATCGTCCATGACGGAATAGAGCTTGTCAAAGTAAATCAGCTCCTTGTAGATGTTATCGCCTGTCAGCTTTTCTGCCTCAATCGCCATCTTCTTGCCCCTGTTGACGTGTTCGTATTTCTCCGCTTGTGCCAGCAGCTTGACCTGCGCCTCGTGCCATAGTTCTTCGGAAACGATTCCTTCATGCAGACCATC
>CALERM010000016.1 GCA_937907715.1 uncultured Clostridia bacterium | reverse complement strand
GGCAGACGCTTCTGTCTCTGTGCGACACGCACGAGGTCCACTGCCACTGGGTCAAAGGGCATGCCGAGAATGAATACAACAACCGCTGCGACCAGCAGGCGGTGCTGGAAAGCCAGAAGTTCAAATCATCGCCAGAGGCAGAATCCTGAACAGAAAATGCAAGATTAAAAATGCGGAAGAGACCAGAAAAACTGGTTTCTCCCGCATTTTTTGCGCAGAAAATGAAATTCAAATGAAAAAGACAAACGAAAATAAAAACCGAAATGCAAAGCATCTTTCTGTGTGTTTCTATATCATGGACAGAAAGAACTACAGATTGGCGTCGATTAAGAACATACTGAACACGGCGAGTACCAGTGCAATGGCTTTCTTTGCGGTCATTTTTTCGTGATATACAAGGCTGCTGATGATTGCAATGATGATGATATTACTTGCGGCAATGGTCGGCAGTGCGATGGTGGCAGAGATGGTATTGAGTGACATCAGCTTGGAGATGTTGCAGCCAAAGTTCGGCGCGCCGATAAACATGCCGATGGTAATATCTTTCTTTGTAAACCGCAGCGGCTGTTCTGCTCGCATCAGGTCAATCACAAGCGATGTGATAAACGCAAAAATATACATGATGGAGATGAACATGCTGTTGAGCTCCGAAGGAAAATCCTTGGAGAAGAGATTGTTGAAAAACTCAATGCCTGCTGAGCTGATGAGCAGGATAATCAGCATCGGAATATTGCCGGAGTGGTTGGACTGATTTGCCATCATCAGGTACATGGCAAACAGAAGAATGACGATGCCGACGCTCTGCACAATCGATGGAATATCGCCCCAGACCAGCATGGACAAAAAGATGCACGGCAGAAAGCCGAGCCGCGTAAAAAACGTTGCGACACCGAGCCCATTGAGATGGTTGTTGACCTTCGTCAGATAGAGATTCCACGAAAGAAAAAAGCCGAGCGCCGCCGCGCAGAGGACAATGGGAAACGTGATCTGATGCAGCGCTGCGAGCGCTGCAGCCGGACCTCGGATGATCTGTGTGAGGATGGAAAGCACAAAAGCAGTCAGATAGCAAACCGGTAAAATCCGGTTTTGATCCGCACCGGCGCGATCCGCGACTTTAAAACCCATAGAGACGATACAAGAGCAAATTATGGCTAAAACCAGAAAAATCATAACTCCACCACCAAAATCAGATAAAATTGCCGCAATCTCGCAGCAAAAAAATTATTAACATATTGCACAAAAATAGTCAATAGTATTTGCATATAATCATGAAAAAGTGAAAAAAATCACAAACGGCGTTGCGAAATGTAAGCACGCATCAGTTGAATTCTGATTTCATTTCCATTATCCTTGAAGCAAGGCGAGCGAAAAACAAAACGCCGAAAACAACGAAAAGGGGTATAAAAAATGAAAAGAACACTCGCATTGATCCTCTGCCTGGTTATGCTGTTCTCTCTGGTAGCTTGCAGCTCCAGCGAAACGGCAACCGAGACCAAAGCGGAAGAAACGACTTCTTCCGCTCCGGCAACTGAGGAAAAGACAGAAGAAACCACTGCAACGGAAACGGCAGACGGCGAGAAGCCGCTGAGCGTTTGCCTGATTGTTTCCCTGCTTGGCGACCAGGCGTTTGCTGACGCAGCCTACTCCGGTCTGCAGCAGGCGGAAGCCGATTTCGGCGACAAGATCACGACGAAGGTTTCCCAGTGCGAAGACACCGCTCTCTATGAGCAGCAGCTTCTGACCGCTTGCGAAGAAGGCTACGACCTCATCATCTGCGGCGCTTCCCAGTGGGGCGAGTACATGAAGACGCACTGCACCGAGTATCCCGACATCATGTTCGGCATCACCGATACCGTCGTGGAAGGTCCCAACGTCTGCTCCGTTACCTTCGCACAGAACCAGGGCTCCTTCCTCGCTGGCGCAGCTGCTGCAAAGTTCACCGAGATGACTGAGTTCCCCGGCAACAACGAGGACGCGATCATCGGCTGGGTTGGCGGCAACGAAATTCCGGCTCTGAAGGACTTCTTCCTTGGCTACGAAGCCGGTGCCAAGTATGTCAATCCCGACATCACCATCCTCCAGTCCTACGCCGGTTCCTTCCAGGATCCGCTCAAGGGCAAGGAGCTGACGCTTGCCATGTACGATCAGGGCGCTGATATCGTCATGAACGTTGCATCCAACACCGGTAACGGCGTTCTGGAAGCTGCAAAGGAAGCTGGTCACTATGCCATCGGCGTTGACCTGAACCAGGACAACAACCAGCCCGGCGCAATCCTCACCTCCATGCTGAAGAAGAACGGCAACGGCGTGTACTACCTCATTAAGAACGCGCTGGAAGGCACCTTTGAAGGCAACTCCAAGATCTACATGGATCTGGCTTACGGCGGCGTTGATCTGACCGACATGAGCGTCTTCAAGAGCTTCTGCAACGAAGAGCAGACTGCGCTGGTCGACAGCATCCTCGACTATGTCGCGGAGCTGAAGGAAAAGATCATCAGCGGCGAAATCGTTGTTCCGAACTACGAAGGCTACGGTCCCAACGCATAATTCTGACGCAACCCCCAAACGTAATTCCCTTCTGACAAATAAAGCGGGCGGGCTTTGAACACCTGCCCGCTTCTCTTATACTGAAAACTGCAAGAGAAGGAGTGGTACCAGTGTCTCAGTATGTCGTTGAGATGACAAATATTGAGAAGCAATTCGGAAAGGTTCGCGCCGTCACCAATGGACAGTTTAATCTGAAAAAGGGCGAGCTGCATTCGCTGATCGGCGAGAACGGAGCAGGCAAGTCCACGATGATGAAGCTCCTGTTCGGCATGTATCCGATTGACTCAGGAGAAATCAAAGTAAATGATGCGGTCATTGCCAATAATTCACCCTCGATCGCAATCAGCCATGGCATCGGCATGGTTCATCAGGAATTTATGCTGGTCAATGAGCTGACCGTTCTGGAAAACATTATTCTGGGCTTTGAGCCGATGAAGGGCTCCCGTATTGATTTTGAAAAAGCAAGAAGCACGGTTCAGGAGTACATCGACAAGTACAACATGGACGTGCAGATGGACAAGAGAATCGATCAGATCAGCGTCGGCGAGGCGCAGCGTGTTGAGATCATCAAGGTTCTGGCACGTGGAGCAGATATTATCATTCTCGACGAGCCGACCGGCGTTCTGACGCCGCAAGAGGTCCGGAAGCTGTTCGAGGTGCTCCAGAATCTTCTGAATGACGGAAAGTCAATCATCTTCATTTCACACAAGCTGAACGAGGTTATGGAAATATCTGACAGAATCTCCGTCATGCGCAGAGGCGAGTACATCGGTACGGTCAACAAAGCCGAAACGAATGAAAAAGAACTCGCCAACATGATGGTCGGGCGCGAGGTGTTCCTGGATATTGACAAGTGCGCGACCAAAGCCGGCGATAGGGTTCTGGAAGTCAAGAATATATGGACATCGGGCGAAAAGGAGCTCTCGAAAATCCGCAACGTAAGCTTTGACGTCAGAGCCGGCGAAATTGTCGGCATCGCGGGCGTCGACGGCAACGGTCAGAGCGAGCTGGCTGAAGCGATTGCCGGTCTTCGCAAGGTTGAGAGCGGCAGTATTCTGCTCGATCATGAAGACATCACCAACAAATCCCCCAAGGAAATCCGCCTCAAGGGCTTTGCACACATTCCAGAGGACAGAAACAAGATGGGTGTGAACAAAGCGGACACTGTGGCAAATAATCTTGCCGCCTGCTCGCTGGATGAGACCCAGTATAAAAAACTCAATTTCATCCTCAATGAATCGGCAATTCTGGAAAATGCCAAGCAGAAGGTGGAAAAGTTCGATATTCGCCCGACTGACCCGAAAATTCGTGTGTCCACCATGTCCGGCGGCAATATGCAGAAGGTCGTCGTAGCGCGTGAGGTTTCTCTGGCGCAGAAATTCCTCCTTGCTTCCCAGCCAACACGCGGCATTGACATCGGCGCGATCGAGGCGATCCGCAACATTTTGCAGGATGCAAAGGCAAAGGGTGTCGGCGTTCTTCTGATCTCCACAGAACTGGAAGAAGTTCTGAGTCTGTCTGACAGAATCATCGTTCTGTATGAAGGCAAGGTCGCGGGTATTATGAATGCAGAGGAAGCAAACGAGGATAACCTCGGCGTTCTGATGCTCGGCGGCAAACTCGAAGATACTGCAAAAGGAGGAAGCCACTGATGAATAAGGTGTTGAATTTCTGGCACAAGATTCAGAAGATTGTGCTGACCGTCCTGCTGGCGCTTGCTCTGAGTGCGCTTTTGATCGTCGTATTTACGGACGAGAGTCCTGTCGTTGCGATTCTGGCGCTGCTGCATGGCTCTCTTGTCGGCAAGCTGAACCTCGGCACGACGCTGGTTTCATTCTCAACGATCATGCTCTGCGGCGTGGCATTTATTGTTGCCACAAAGGCCGGCTTCTTCAATACCGGTCTTGAGGGTGACCTTGCGGTCGGCGCGCTGGCGGCAACCATCGTCGGTATCTACGGCGAAGGCATTCCTGCCCCGCTGCTGATTATCCTCTGCATTCTGGCTGGTATCGCAGCCGGTATCATCTGGTCGATGATTCCGACAATTCTGAACGTGTACTATCAGGTCAACATGATCTGCGCGTGTTACATGCTCAACATGGTCGCGATCTACCTCTGCTCGTTCTTCGTGCTCGGTCCACTGAAGGCGCCGATTGCAAACCCGCAGTCCTACGATGTTGCTGCGACGCTTCCGAAGATCATGAAGCCGAGCAAGCTTTCCATTGCGTTCTATTTCATGCTGATTATCTGGATTTTTGCCGTCTGGGCATTTGACCACACGACGTTTGGTCAGAAGCTGAAAACGGTCGGTGAAAATCCGCACTTTGCAAAGTTTGCCGGTATGAATCCTGCCCGGATCGGCATGATCGCCATGGCAATTTCCGGCGCGGTCTGCGGTTTTGCGGGCTCAATCGAAATCGTCGGCAACTACGGCAACTTCCAGGAGGGCTTTGTCATTGGTCTTGGCGGCAAGGGACTTCTCGCAGCAATGATGGTCAAGAGCAATCCGAAGCTTCTGCCGGTTTCCGCATTCCTGGTTGCCATGCTTTCTTCCGGTGCACTTTATATGCAGCAGGTTACGGGTGTGTCGAAGTTCATCTGCGACACCATCGCTGGTCTTTTCATCGTCATCTTCACGATGGAGACGCTCTTCAAATACGATGAAAACGCAGCGGCTCTGAAACTCAAGGCAAAGGAGAGGAAGAACAATGTTTGAAATTCTTGGTAAGGTTCTAACGCCGTCTCTTCTCTACGCGGCCATCCGCACCGCGACGCCTGTCATCTACGCGGCGCTCTGCTGCGCCGTCACCATGCAGGCGGGTATTCTGAACATCGGTACAGAAGGTATCATGCTGATGGGCGCATGGGTTGGCGTTGCCTTCAGCTACTTCTCCGGCAGCTGGATTGTCGGCGTGCTTGCCGGTATGGTCGCGGGTATGATCATTGCATCGATTCTGGCGCTCGGCTCCATCAAATACAGAGCCGCCATGCCTGCCATCTGCACCGGCATGAACATGCTCATACTGGCATTCACACGATTCCTGCTCGGCGCAGTGTTCAACGTCAATGGCACCTTTGCCGACCCGAAGATCAACGCCATTCCGAGAATCCATCTGGCATTTCTCGAAGGGATTCCCTTCATCGGCGAGGTCTTCAACGACTGGTGCGTCACGGAAATCCTGATGATTTTTGTGGTTATCGTTCTGGCATATGTGTTCTACAAGACCAGATGGGGTCTGCGGCTCCGCGCGGTCGGCAAAAACGAACTTGCCGCAAAGTCGGTTGGTATCAACGTCGTGAAGATTCAGTATCAGGCGCTGATTTTCTCCGGCGCATTGGGCGGCCTTGCCGGCGCACATCTGTCGCTCGGTTACAGCAACATGTTCGTGCAGAACATGACAAACAACCGCGGCTTCGTCGGACTTGCCTCCATGTGGTTCGGCGGCGGCGATCCGGCGCTCTCCGCGCTCGGCGGCTTCATCTTCGGCTTGTTTGAATCCATTGGCTCGAGACTGCAGCCCTACGGTCTGCCCAGCCAGCTGAGCCTGGCAATCCCGTATGCCATCATTCTGATTATCCTTGCGATTGCAATGATTAACAAGAAGCGTGTGACGGAAAAGAAAAAGAAGCCTGTGATCACGCAGGACGTCTAAGAGGTTACTATGAAATATGCAGCAATAGGTTCCTTTTTCCTGAATGAGATCAATTTCGCAGACGGGAAAAAGATCTCCGGAATCATCGGAGGCGGCGGCTTCTTTGCGTATTGCGGTCTGCTGCAATACACGCCCGACTGCCTGTTTGTCGCCGGTGCGGGCAATGATTTTGAAACGCACTTCGGCGAATTCTTCCGGAAAAATGCCATTCGGACGGACGGACTCATTCCCTATGCCGATCGGAATACCGTGGCAACCATGTATTATGAACCGGACGGGCGCTGGCACGAAACGTTTGAATTCGGTCCCGACCGCCACAAGGATCTGTCATGGAACGTCTGCCTGCTCGATTCCTTCCTGGAATATCTGGAGAAAACCGGCGAGCGTCCAGTTGGCGCATATGTCGCCATCGGCATTACGGAGGCGGACGCATGGGAGCGCGTGAAGACGCTTCGTGAGAAGTACGGCGTAAAAATTATGCTGGAACTGTATACATCCGACTGCGTTCCGGAAAATTACCAGTTATTCTGCGAGCGTGTGCTTCCCAATGTGGACTACTTCAGCCTGAATCGCCCGGAAAGCTTTGCGCTCTTCTCTGAGCAAAGCGAGGAAGCGGTCATTGAGCGGCTCAAAACGTTTGACGCGCCCTGCTTCTATCGCGTCGGAACGAAGGGCTCCTACACGGTCAGAGGAAACGAAGTCGGCTTTGCGCCGTCTGTCCATATCAGCGCGCCGGAGCAGGAAATTGACCCGACCGGCTGCGGCAACAATTCAACCGGCGCCGCACTCTGGGGTCTGTGCGAGGGCTATTCCGCGCTGGAGGTCAGCTACATCGGAAATGTTTCCGCGGCATATAACGTGATGCAGTACGGTCCGTATCCGCACTTTAACGCGCAGACACGGCAGGAAGCTTTGAAGTTGGCGCTGCAGTGCGCGAAGCAATGAATGTAAGGATTGATAGGAGAACACGATATGATTGAGAAAAAGTACGACAATGCAATGGCGAGACAGGCGCGTATTACGCCTGATTTTGTCCGGCAGATGGTCGAGCGTCTCGACGAGAGCGTGATGATGCATGCGCTTCCGATCAAAGAGCTCTATGATGCGCAGAAGATTGTGATCACCGGCTGCGGCGACAGCTGGCTGGCGGGTGTGGCGACAAAGCCAGTGTTTGAAAACGTGGCGTTTATGGACACCGAGGTCTGGCGCTGCGTGGAGTTTTCCCGTTTCTTTGGCAAGAAAGCGCTGGGCTACTCCCCCAACACTCCGCTGGTTGTCGGCATTTCGATTTCCGGTCAGGTTTCCCGCGTCATTGAGTC
>CALERM010000015.1 GCA_937907715.1 uncultured Clostridia bacterium | reverse complement strand
TTCAGGAGGCGAATGCCGTTTCCAGATAGCTCTTGACCTCAGCTGGCTGCATGCCGAGGACGAAGGCAAACTCCTGATGGAGCATCTCCTCGGCGGTTTTCCAGCTGCGAAGCTCGGTCGAGCTGACGGTTTTGCGCTTTGGGGCAAGCTGGCGCTGCTTGTGGAACATCGTCTTGCACAGCTGCAAGAGCCTGCGGCAGTCATGAGACGCGAGGATCTCGCGGTAAAAGCCCGCCAGCTGGCGGGGGTCCTGCGGAACGTCTTCCAGCTCCGGCATCTCCGGCAGCTCCGGCAAAAGCGCCTGCAGCGCCGGCTTTGTCATCACCGGGCGAATCGCCGCCTTGCCGTCTACGGGCGTATAGATCACGCCGCCGCGGTAATAGGGCGTCAGACGGTAGTAGCTCCTGCCGCGCTCAAGCCCCGGCACGTTCAGCTGCCCCGCTTCTTCCACGCGGCAGACGCCCTCCACACTGTAAATCACATAATCTCCGGGTGCAAACATACTTCCTCCGTTTCCCGCAAAATCCAACTTTTTGTAATTCTATTATAGCAGATTTCCCAGTGAAAACGCAAACGGAAAAGTTGCACAAATTTTCACTTTCTGGTTATAACTCCATGTTTGCGCATAAAAAAATTGTAAGCCGCCTGAAAGATTATTTTTCCTTCCGGCGGCAGAGGTTCTGTTTTTGAAATTTCCGGCGCGTTACGGCGTCTCGTCCTCGTAGGAGAATAGCGCCTGCATCAGCTCCAGCATCTCCGGCTCGTCCAGCGAATTCTGGAACGACACGCAGCCCGCTTCCGGTCCTGGGTTCAGCAGCTGCTGCTCTTCCAGGCGTCTTTGCAGCTGCCTTGCAATGCCGAAGCTGCCGTCGATGATCTCGGGGCGTCTGCCGACAATGCGGCGGATTGCCCCGCGCAAAAACGGATAGTGCGTGCAGCCGAGTACGACCGCGTCAATGGGTACCTTCAGATACGGCTCGAGCTTATCGAGCAGATACCCCTCGACCTCGGGACCGCGCAGAATGCCCTGCTCGACATATTCCATCAGCCCGCTGCACGCGATTGGAATGATCTGCGCCTGCTCGTCATACTGCGCCTTGAGCCGCTGGAATTTTTCCTCCTGCACGGTCATCGCCGTCGCCAGCATCAGAATTCTGCCGCCCGGATGGCGCTCTGCCGCAGGCTTGATGGCAGGCTCTGTGCCGACGATGGCAAGCGTTGGATAGGTTTTGCGCAGCGTCCGGATGGCGGCGCTGGTCGCCGTGTTGCACGCCACCACAAGCGCCTTTGCGCCCTGAGACAGAAGCTTTTGCGCTGCCTGCAGGCTCAGCTGCGTCACCTCTTCCGGCGTTTTCGTGCCATAGGGCGCGTGGAGGGAGTCTCCGAAATAGAGATAGTTTTCCATCGGCAGCGTCCGGACCAGCTCGCGCAGAACGCTGATGCCGCCGAGTCCCGAGTCAAACACCGCAACCGGTGCGCGGCAATCCGCCATGCTTCATCCCTCCTGAGAAAAATTCAGTTTATAGTATACGCCGAAATTATGAAAAAACTAGAAACTCCGCGTTACAATGCGGATACAGTTAGATAACACGCCGGAAACAAAACAGGACGCGGCAGCTCCGCGTCCTGTTATGCTTCGATAAATTTTACGATTTCGGCAAGATCGTATTCCCCAGCGTCCATGTTGACGGTCAGTGTCCGGTCCTCGGGCAGCGTCTGGCGCCACTTGTCGTACAGGCTCTTGAGCTCATACACGTACATGAGGTCCAGATTGTCCTCATACTCGCGCCCGCGCTTTCGCATATGCTCGAGAATCGTCTGAATCGAGCAGTCGAGATAGATGAACTTGTCAATCTGCGGCATCAGAGAATCGATGCCGGACGCGAGCTTCTCGAGCGTGTCAAACTCCGCCTGTGTGAGGTCTCCCTGGTCCAGCCGGTAGCGCGCAATGACGAGGTTCTCCAGAAAGCACCGGTCGAAGAAGAACAGCTCTGTTTTGGCGTTCTCCGGCTTCCACGCCGGATCGTCAAAATACAAAGACAAAAAGCTTACCTGCGCGTGGAAGGTCCAGCGCCTGGCGTCGGCATAATAGTCGCAGATGAAGGGATTGTCCTGCGGGCGCTCCTCATGAAACGACGCGCGCGCGCCGAAATAATCCAGGAGCCTTCCGAGCATCGTGGTCTTGCCGGAGCCGACCGTGCCGCAGATGGCGATGTATTTCATGCCTGCGCCTCCCTTCGCCTGTTTTCGCCGTGTCAACAGCGCTTATCATACCGCAAAGGCGAACGCTTGACAAGTTGGCAAAACGCTGAAAACTTGGCGCGCCGATGGGGTGCCGCAGGTCAGGAAAGGTGCGAAAAGCGTTCTGCGCCGGTCGTTTTTACCCAGCGAAGCAGCAGCGCGTCGAGCGCAAAAAAGACGACGCAGAAGCCAAGCAAAAATGCCTCCGGGCTTATAAGCTCTGCCAGCCAAATCAGCCACAGCGTGCCGATAGCCAGAATGACGCCCCAGCACAGGAGCATGGTAAGCATCGTCGCCCAGCCCTGCTTGACCGCCTGCGCCTCGTTCGTCCAGTCGAGCTTCGCGTGCGCAACGCCCTCGCGCAGACCCAAAAGATTCACAAAGCGCGCAAACAAAACGCCTGCCGCCAGGACAAGTGGCGCCCGGTCTGTGACGCACGCGCAGCATATGCCTGCAATCGCCGCGACCGGAAGTGTCAGAAGGTCTGCCATACGAAGCTTCGAGAGCAGCACCTGGCAGCCGGAGACGGGCATCGACTGCAAAATCCAGAGGCTTTTGCCCTCGAGCGAGACAGAGCTTGCCGTAAAGAGCGTCGTACCCAGCATGCCGCAGATTGCCAGCAGCAAAAACACCGGCACCGACGCGGCAAGCTCCGGAAGCTGCGCCGCAAGCTCCAGAATTGCCGCGCGCCGGATCACCAGCGCTGCCGCGCCCGCCAGCAGAAACAGCATGCCCATGCCGGCGTTGAGCAGATACGTGGGGCTTGCCCACAGGCGGCGAAATTCCCGCCGCACGAGCGCCCTGTCCGGGCTGGAGGTTTCAAGCGTCTTTTCTTCATACCGGATTTTTGCCGCGCCGCGCTTCGTGGTGACAATGCGGAGGAAGCTGCGGTCAAGAATCCAATACATGACGGCAAACGGCAGCAGCAGCGCCAGCAGCGACCAGAGTAAATCCGGCGCGCTTCCCTGCGCCATCGCACGTCCGAGCCAGACCAGCAGCTTCGCGCCGGAAAGCGTCCCGGCGATTGCCGCGCCGTTTTGCGCCAGCTGCTCAATATATCCGTTCATCCGGAAAATGACGGCAAAATACGCGCCGAGGAAGACCACGGAGCCAATGAGTGTCGCCAGGGACTTGCTGCGCAGGCGGCTTGCAAGCAGGCTCAAGCCCCATGCCAGAAGGCTTGTGACTGCCAGAGAGAAGAAGTCCAGCGCCGGCAGCAGCAGAACCATCGACACCCAGCCCAGCGCGGGCATCGCCGCCGCCTGCGTCCATGCCAGCACTGCCGGGATTGCCACGACCAGCCCGAAAATCAGGTTCAAAAGCCACAGCGACGCCATCCGGCTTGCCAAAATCGCGCGCGGAGCAATCGGCATGGACAAAAGCAGCTCGTTGTCCTTCGCCTCATAGAGCTGCGCCTTCGCAGTAAAGACGCTGCCGAACACCATCAGCGCAAACGCCATAATCGCGTACATCGCAAAATAGAGCCAGCCGAAGTCATCGCGCGCATAGACGCCCGCGATGGCGGAAAAGCTGGTATAAAACAGCATGCCGAACGCCGCCAGAACGTAGAGCATGAGCGCCAGCATGCCGATTTTCTGCACCTTCGACTGCCGTTTGCGGCTGCGCGACGCGCCGGTAAAGTAGGCGCCGAAGGCGGCAAGACGGACCTTCAGAAGCGCTTTGAGCGTCATTTCTCCGCCTCCAGTTCCAGAAAGACCGCTTCGAGCGACTGGTCGCCCCGGACCTCGTCCATCGTGCCGGAGGCGATGAGCCTGCCTCTGCGGATGATGGCGACGCGGTCGCATAGCTTTTCCGCGACCTCCAGCACGTGCGTCGAGAAGAAGATGGCGCCGCCATGCTGGCAGTGTTCGTGCATCAGCTCTTTCAAAAGGTGCGACGCCGTCGGGTCGAGCCCGACAAACGGCTCGTCCATGATAATCAGCTTCGGCTCATGCAGAAACGCCGAAATAATCGCAAGCTTCTGCTTCATGCCGTGCGAGTAGCTGGACACCGGCTGCGCCAGATCGCCGGTCAGATCGAAAAGCCCGGCGTACTGGTGAATCCGGCGCTGGCGGTCCGCCTGGGATACGCCGTAAATGTCCGCCACAAAGTTGAGGTACTGAATGCCGGAGAGAAACTCATAGAGATCGGGGTTATCCGGAATATAGGCAAGGCGTTTCTTGCAGGCGATGGGGTCCTGCGCAACGGATTTTCCGGCAATTTCGATGCTGCCGCTGTCGGGCGTCAGAATGCCGCAGCAGGCTTTGATGGTTGTCGTCTTGCCCGCGCCGTTGTGCCCGATGAAGCCGCAGATTTCGCCGGGGGCGATGTGCAGCGACAGATCGTCGACGGCGGTTTTTCCGCCGAAGGTTTTTGTCAGATGGCTGATGGTGAGCATGGCTCTCTTCCTTTCCGCTTGTGTTCTTTCTCGATTAGACGCGCGGCTGATGGAGTTTGTTCCTGCTCGGCAGAAATTAGCACTCGAAGCTTGCGAGTGCTAAAATTCACAGTCCGTTCATAAAAGAAAGCAGATTTGTTCATAATCCGGGGGTATGCTGGAAGCATAAAAAGAAAACAAAGGGGAGCTGCAAAAGGTTCCCGTTCAGGAGGTAAATGAATATGTTAGTACCTTATAACCGCAAGAATCATTCCGTATACAACCCGTTCCAGGATTTCGACGATCTGGAAAGAGCCTTCTTCTCCGACCGTTCGCTGGGCGAACTGAAAACCGATATCAAGGACACCGGCGACAGCTACACATTGGAGGCTGATCTGCCCGGCTTCAAGAAGGAAGACATTCACGTCGATGTGAAGGACAACACCCTGAGCATCACCGCCGAGCGTCATTCCGAGTTTGAGCAGAAGGAAAAGAAGAACAGCTTCCTGCGCTGCGAGCGTTCGTTCGGCTCTTACAGCCGCAGCTTTGATATCAGCGGCATCGACTGCGCAAATATCAAGGCAGGCTACAAAGACGGCGTTTTGACCCTGACCCTTCCGAAGCAGAAGAAGGAAGAGCCCGCCGGTCGCCGCCTCGAAATCGAATAAATCTATCAAAAAAGCCTCTGCTTTTTTGATAGAAGGGGCTGCGGAGGGCGAAACTCTGCGAGGCTTTTATAAAGTGAAATGGCGCTGCAATCGCAGCGCCATTTTTTTGCCTATATGCCGGTGCGGACGTAATGCTCTTCTTTTTTCTTTTCCACACGCGCTTCAATCTCGGCGGGAATTCTGGTGCTTAAGTAACGCCAGCCGGATCTGATTTCGCGGATGATCAGCACAATCAGGCATATGACCGGAACGAGGCTGAACAGCACCAGCAGCACCAGATCGAGCGCGGCGTGGTCCTCTGTATACCGCGCGGCATTCTCCCAGTAGGGGAAGATTACGCCCGCCGTGTTCATGGAGCGCTCGCCGAACTGCGAAACGACGCTCAGCAGGCTCTTGAGGCTGTAGCGGTCCGTGTTCTGCACGAAGACGCTTGCATCCTTCGTCGGGAAGCTCTCGCGCAGAACGCTCAAGCCGAAGCCTGTGATCGGCTCTGCCATGACCAGCTCATAGCAGGAAATGCCGGGGTCGGTGTTCTCCTCGCCGCCTGTGATATGGCGCATGGCGGAGTAGGAAATGAACATGCCCGCGCCGTCTGCGTAGGCTTTGCCGCTTGCCTTATCCTTTTCGCGCGAGACGACGCCTGCGACCACATAGGGTTCGTCTTGAATCCAGACCGTCTGCCCGGCGACGTCGTAGCTGCCGAACAGCGCCCAGGAAAGCTCCTCGTCGAGAACGACGCGGTCATAGGTAAAGTCGCGGTTTGAAATATAGCTGCCGGAGCGAAGAGGCAGCGGATGGAACAGGAAGAAATCCCCGCCCACGCCGACGGTTTTCGCGGTGTAGCTGACGGAATCGGTCGACACGGTGATATCGCGCGCGGTGGTCGACCAGGCGTCCTGATAGAGGCTGCCGTTTTCGGGCGCTTCGAGCGACGCATCGACGAATTTCTGCTCGAGCGTCTGATGAAAGCTCTCCACATCCGTCTCGGTGATCGGCTGGTCCACGGGCTGGAACGCCGAGACCTGCACGAAGCTCTCCGTGCTCTGACCCTTCCAGACCTCTGCGGCGGACTGCGTGATGAGAAGATGCGTTACGTGGTGCAGCCTGACGGCAAACACGACAGCCAGCGCAACCAGCAGGAGATTCAGCCCCAGCAGCGCCAGGAACCGCAGCGGAAGCGGCTTTCGCTGCCGCCTGCGCACAAATTTGCCGCCGCTCATCCGTTCTCCGCCAGGCGGACCTGGGTGCCTGCCTCGATGGGCTTGGTCGATGTGGTAATGACGAACTCGCCCGAGCCGATGCCGGAGACGGCAGAGCTCTTATCGTCGCTTGCCAGCACCTGCACATCGACGCGCGTGGCGGTGTAGCGGGTGGAAAGCGGGGTGGATTTCGATACAATCGCCAGCACGAACGAGCCGTTGTTGTCCGTGCGGATGGCGGAGGTGGGAACAATCGCGTCGTAGCTTGCGCTCTGCTGACCGATGGCGAGGGTGATGTTGCTGTCCGGCTGGATGTCGCTGCCGGTGAGTCTAAAGGTCAAAAGTCGGTTTTTCTGCGGGTTCTGCGGGTCGCTGCCGATGGTCTCGAGCGTCGCCGTGGCGTCGCCCCAGTAGTTGACCAGCTCCGCAGTGTCTCCGACTTTTACCTTCTTCGCCTGCTCGTTGGTGATGGAGATTTTCACCGTGAAGCCGCGGTCGGTCTGGTTGATGGTGGCAATGGCGGTGTCCGCGCTCGCCGTGTCGCCGGCGGTGACGTTGACGGAGGCAATCGTGCCGCCGACCTTCGCCGTGACCTCCTGCGCGTCGGCGTCCTTCGTGAGCTTTTCGATGTTTTCCTTTGCTTCCTCGATTGCCTTCTTTGCCGCCTGCATGTCGAGCGCGGCAGTGTCGCCCTTGTTCATCTCAAAGAGCTTGTCCTCGAGCGCGGTCTTCGCCGTCTTCACGGTCTCTGCCGCCGAAGAAGCCGATTCCAGATCGGACACTGCCTCCGTTTGATCGTCAACCGCGTCTTTTGCCCGCTCGACGGCAATTTCCAGCCGTTCGATTGCCGCTTTCAGAGAATTGTAACGCTCCCGAAGGTCGGACGTGTTGCTGTTTGCCTCGTCGTAAGCGTCTCTTGCTTCTACATAGGTCAACTGCGCCTTGTATTTTGCAAGGTCCGCCTGCAAATCCGAGACATCGTCGTAATACTCCTGCAAATTGACGTAGGCGGTGTTCAATTCTTCAGCGCGTGTCGCCGCCTCCTCGTCGGTCTTCACTTCGCCGGAGCTGATCAGTTTTTTCTTCAACTCCGTATAGCCGGGTTCGTTGCAATAGGCAGCCATGACCTCTTTGCGGGAGCCTGCAAGCTTCTGCAAAAGCAGATAGTCATCTTCATACTTTGCAATCAGATAGGCGTATCTGTCCGAAGAGTGGTCCGGATTACTGTCAAGAATTGTGTCAATATCCTTTTGCGTACTCTTGATCAGGTCATTCAGCTTCTTGCTCGTCATGCTGGAACTCGGAATCGGCTGGTCCATATCGTCCAGTGCCTTTTCCGCCTTGTCCTGCGCGGCTTTCAGCGGTTCCAGCGTCGCTTCCAGAGAGGCAATCTCGCCGGAAATTTTCGTATACTCCTCGTCGTTCTGCGCGTCGGTCAGTTCCTTCTGTGCGCGCTCACTTTCCTTGGTCAGCTCCTTGAGCTTTTTGTCTGCCTTTGCCTTTTCGGTGGCGATCTGGCTGGCGTCCAGGGTGCTGTACTGGTTATAGATTGTCAGCGCTTCGTTATAGGCGTCGCGCAGCTTCTGCACGTCGCGGTCCTCCTGCGCTGAGTCGTTCGAGGCGGTAATGAGGCTCTTCTGGTAGTCCAGCTCCTTTGCCTCGAGATCTGCCTTTGCCTGCTTCAGCTCGTCCGACTCCTGCGCCTCCAGAACGAACAGCACGTCTCCGGCGTTGACCGCCTGCCCGACCTTGCACTTGACGCTCTCGATCTTTCTCGACTGCGCGAGCTTGACGTTGTAGGTCTCGTTGGCGGTGATGGTGCCCGAGGCGCGGATTTTCGCGTTGATCGTGCCCTGCGTCACCTGCTGCGTCGCAACCTCCGGGAGGGATGCGTTCATGATGGTATTGGAGAAGAAGGTCAGCACCAGCAGCACCGCCAGAAAAATAATTGCCGCGGTCTTGACCCATTCGCGTCTTTTGACATTCGTATCCATAGTTCCCTATCCTTTCACGGAGCCTGCGTAAGTAATGCCTTCCACGAGATATGCCTCGCCGTGCAGGAACATCAGAAGTCCCGGCACCATGTAAATGACCGCCGCAGCAAACGCAATGCCGATCTCGCCCGCGTTGATCTGCGAGAGATAGACGGAAAGCGGCTGCTGCGAGGCGTCGGGCAGCAGAATCAGCGGCTGCTCGACCATGTTCCAGTAGTCGATG
>CALERM010000014.1 GCA_937907715.1 uncultured Clostridia bacterium | reverse complement strand
TCCCGCGCTGGACCAGACGTTGGAGTCCGCCGGCGTCTACTGCTTTGAAGCAGCGCTGAAACACCCCGTCTCGCTCCCGGCGGTCCGCGCCATCCGCATTCTGGGCATTGAAATTCCCCTGCGCGAATAAACAGCTGCCCGCCGCAGAAACCTTCTGCGGCGGGCGGCTGCGGTCATGGCTGTCTTACTTCTTGACGAAGGACAGGCAGTCGGTACACTGGTCCATCGACGGATGGCACTCGTGCGTGCCGATTCTCACGTGGTCGAGCGAGCAGTAGTCCTGGCTGTCGCAGTGGTTGCGGCAGGAGACGACGTTGCATTCAATTGCCTTGTTTGCCTTGTGTGCAAAATCCATAATCAAAGACCTCCTATTTGGTTTGCAGCAATAGTATGGCTCGCTGCGCGCAAACCATACAGGAAGATTTTACAAAAAAGCAGCACTCCCGAACCCGGAAGTGCTGCCTGTATTCTTATCTGCGACCGCCGCCGAAGCCGCCGCCCCGGCTGCCGCCGCCAAACCCGCCGCCGCGACCGCCGAAGCCGCCGCCGCGCGAGCCGCCGCCAAAGCCCCGGGAGCTGGGTTTGAAGCCGGAGCCGCCGGGTCTCGGTCCTGCGGAGGGCGGACGATAGCCGGGTCCCGGTCCGGGTCCCGGAGGCGGACGATGTCCGCGGTTGCGTCCGAGCATCGAGCCCCAGAACATACCGCTCCAGAAGCCGGGTCTCGGTCCTCCACCGTAGTAGACGCCGTCGTCATAATAGCGCCGCCGCGGGCGGAAAATGATTTTAAAGAGAATCACAATCACAAGAATCGTGATCAGAATGCCAAATAAACTCATACCGCTTCCTTCTTTCTGTACATACGCCGGTTCCGACTGGACGGTATTGCCGCTCGCTGCCGGAATATTCTGTGCATACCAGTCGAGCAGGTCCTTGTAAAGCCCCGTCACGCTCTTTTCCGCGCTGCCGGTAAAGAGGCCGCCGAGGTTCTGCCGGAAGAGAATCGACAGGTCGTTATCGACATATGCCGCCATGTCGCCTCCATAAGCAAGATACCACTGCTCGGTATCCGTGTCGATGAGCAGCAGCATGTCACTGTCACCCAACTCCAGCTCTGCACTCTCGTCTATCGCGTAGTCCTCCATGGACTTGCCGTCCAGAGAATCGGTGGTCACAAGTCCCAGAATGCTGCCGTAGCCGTAGTCGAGCTGCGCGTCGTATTTTGCAAATGCTTCGAGCGCGTCGTCGTCAAAAAGACCGGCGTCGTCGTCGAGAAATTCCTCGTACTGCTCGTAGTTCTTCTTTGCCCAGCCGGACGCATCGGTGCTCAGAGAAGCGCTGCTTTGCGTCTGCGCGCCTTTCGGGGCGGAAATTGCGCCGATGATCACCGCCAGCGCAATCACGACCAGTGTGATGGTAATCGCAACGCTTTTTTTCTGAAAAAATTCTTTCATGCTTCAGCCTTTCGTGTTTCAAGCAGCTTCTGCTTGAGTTCTGCTTCGATGCGGCGCAGCTCCTGCTCTGCCTCCTGCCGCTTTTTTGCGCCGTCGGTCTGGATTTGCAGCACCTCGTCGAGCGTGGAAATCAGACTCTCGTTCGTGTGCTTGAGCGTCTCAATGTCCACAATGCCGCGCTCTGCCTCGCGTGCGGTCTCCACGGTCGCCATCTTGAGCATATCCGCATTGCGCTGCAGCAGCTGGTTGGTCATATCCGTGACCTTGCGCTGCGCCTCCATGGCGCGCTGCGAGTCCTGAATGCCGAGCGTCAGGACCATCTGGTTTTTCCAGAGCGGAATCGTGTTCATGATGGAGGTCTGGATTTTTTCCATCATGAGCGTATCGTTGTTCTGAATCATGCGGATCTGCGGCGCGGTCTGCAGCGAAATAACGCGCGTCAGCTCCAGATCGTGGAGCTTTTTCTCAAAGCGCTCGCATCTGTTTTCAAAATCGTTTGCCGCCTGCGCGTCCTCGGCAAGCCCGCTCTTCTGCGCCTTTTCGCGCAGCTGCACCAGCGTCGTCGCGCGCTCGCTTGCAAGCTTTTTCTGCCCGGCGAGGATATACATCGTCAGCTCCTTGAAGTATTCGAGGTTCTTCTCATACATCTGGTCCATGACCGCGACGTCCTTCATGAGCGTGAGCTTGTGCTTGTCCAGTTCAGCGGCAATTTTGTCGACGTTTGCTTCCGCCTTGCCGTACTTCGCCTTCATCTCCTGCGCGCTTACCTGCGCCTTGCGGAAAAGCCCCGCGATGCCCTTCTTCTCCGGCTCGTCCATGCCCTTGAGCTCAACGACAAGGCTCGTCACCATCTCGCCGATTTCACCGAGGTCTCGCGTCTGGACCTTCGAGAGCGCCGTCTGCGAAAAATCAGCAATGTTTTTCTGCGCCGCCGCGCCGTACTGCAAAACCTGCGCCGAGTCGGTCAGATCGATCTGCTCGGAAAATGCCAGCACTGCCTGCTGCTCCGCCGCGCTCAGCATCGAAAGATCCGGTCCTGCCTCTGGCGCCTTTTCCGCCTTTTCGATCAGGTTCTCTTCCTTGACAGGCTCCAAAGCCGGCTCCTTGCCGAGGTCGGGGTTCAGTGTCAGCTGGGGAATTTTTTCTTCCATGGTACGCACTCCTTAAAAATCTTTGCCGGTCAAGCCTTCGCTTGCCATCATCTGTTCCATCACCTGAATGTCCGCCGTAATATCCACGACGCTGCTTTCAAAAAGACCGTCAAGCTGCCGCTGGAAGGCGACAATCACCTTGTCGAGCATGTTCTCAATTTTCTGCATGCCCTCGTCGATGTTGCCCATGCGCATGCCCTGATTCTGCAGAACCACGTACTGCTCCAAAAGCTTGATGGTCGTCGGCAGATAGTAGTTCAGAAACTGCCGGATTTCTCCGATGTCCTGCGGATGCTCCTTGACGTAGGCAAAAATTTTCTCCGTCAAAATCTCGATCTGCTTGATCTGTGCAGAGAGCTTGAAGTCGGGGATCTCGTCGTTGAGCGCCTGAATTTTCTGAACGGACTGCGCGCCCTGCTTCAGAACCGCATCCAGCTCGGCGTTTCCGGTGGACGGCTCGTCCTGCTTTTTCTCTTCCGGCTGCGGCTTCTGCTCGGCTTGCTGCGTCTGCGCCTGCTTCTGCGTGTCAGGCTGCTGCGCCGGTTTTTCCGGGTCCGCCTGCTTTATCTTGTCCGGGAAGAAAATCCGCAATACCCCGTAAACCACCGCCGACAGAATCACTGTCTTTATAATCTGCCCGAAGCTCGACAGGTTGCCGCTGATTGCCCGCGACAGCCACACAAGCCCCACCGCGTAAATGGGGATGACCGATTGTTTTTTCTGTTTATCCATGCCAAAAAGCCCTTCCTGTCTTTCTATCTTCCGATCATTTTCTTTTATATTTCATATTATCGCGCGTTTGCCGGAATGTCAAGGCAGAGCGCATTGACATCCCCAGGGAGGTCCGGTATAATGTTTCCAGTTCCGATGGGGCTGCCCGCAGGCAGCCCCTATGCCAAGCGGCGAGGTCCGGCCGCGCAGGTCGAGAGCCTTGCCCGGACGCGCGCCGCATACTCATACCTATGCAGCCGCGCGCGTGCTCGTGCCGGTTTCAACAAATTTCGTACCGGAGGCAGCTATGATCAAGGTATCCCCTTCCATTTTATCGGCAGACTTTGTCAACCTCGAGCGCGACATCCGCGCGCTGGCGCCCGCGGGCGCCGACTATGTTCATATTGACGTGATGGACGGCGAATTTGTTCCCAATATTACCATTGGAATTCCGGTTATCGCCGCAATCCGGAAAATCACCTGGCTTCCGCTGGACGTGCATCTGATGATCGACCGCCCGATCCGCTATGTCGACGATTTCTGCAAAGCGGGCGCGGACATTCTGACCATCCATCTCGAAGCGGACACGCCGGAAAACACGCGCAGGGCGCTGGAAAAAATCCGCGCAAACGGCGTGAAGGCAGCGCTCAGCATCAAGCCGAAGACGCCTGCGGAGGCGGTCGTTCCGTATCTTCCGCTTTGCAGCCTGATTCTGGTCATGACCGTCGAGCCGGGCTTTGGCGGGCAGTCGTTCATGGAGGATATGATGCCCAAGGTACGGGCAATCCGTGGCTGGATCGAAAAAGACTCGCTGGACTGCGAGCTGGAGGTCGACGGCGGCGTCAATGAAACAACCGCCAGAATCTGCACCGCAGCAGGCGCAGATGTTCTCGTCGCCGGCAGCGCCTATTTCAAAGCCCCCGACAAGGCGGCTTTTGTCCGGGCTGTCAAGAAGACCATGTAACATGTACTCTGCGCGGAGGACCGGCAAAGCCGCCGGTTCTCCGTTTGCATAAAGGAAAGAGCGGCTGCATAGCAGCCGCTCTTTCCTCAGCGTGTCAAAAAAGTCTTTTTGACACGCTGAGGCAGTTTTTCAAACTTTTAAAAAGTTTGAAAAACTGGTTGATTGAACGCGAAAGACACCCCTGATGGGTTTCTTTCACACTATCTTCCTTTCCGTAATCCTTACTCTGAAAGGTTTTTCGACAGACTGAAGAGACGGACAGCATGTCCGTCTCTTTTCTCTGTTATCTGGCATAGACCATGCCGACGAGCCAGTTGAGCGTCTTCGCGGGCAGCAGCTTTTGCAGCACGCAGAAAAATTTGTATGATAGTCCGATGGTGTTGATGGGTCTTATCCCCCTTCTCGTCGCCACATGGCACACGAACGCGCCCGCATCCTCGGGTTTCATGCCGGTCCGCTCGTCTTGTTCCATACCCGCGACCGAGCGCGAGATTCTGCCGCCGTAAATATCGTCTCCCACGGCGATTTTCTGCCTTGCCGCCGTGAAGCCGGTCCGGATATCGCCAGGCTGAACGCAGCAGACCTGAACGCCGAAGGGCTTGATCTCATTTGCCAGCGCCATCGTGTAGGAGTTGATCGCCGCCTTGCTCGCCGAATAAAACGCCTGAAACGGAATCGGAATCGCGCCCGCGACCGAGCTGAGGTTCACAATCCGTCCGCTTCGCTGCGCACGCATGACGGGAATCACGGCGCGGTTCATGTTCACCATGCCGAAAAAGTTCACGTCAAACTGCCGCTTTGCCTGCCCGACCGGCGTAAACTCAATCGCGCCCGAGATGCCGAAGCCGGCGTTGTTGATCATCACGTCGATGCGCCCCGCCTGCGAGACGACCTCGTCAATGGCGCGTTGGCATGCATCGGGGTCCGTAACGTCAGTCGGAATGTGAAACATGCCGGGAAGTCCTTCTTCGCGGCGGCTCAGCTCATAGACCGTGTAGCCCCTGTGCGCCATCGCCTCCGCCGTGCATTTTCCGATACCGGAGGTCCCGCCCGTAATCACACAGATTTTTGCCATTACAATTCATGCCTCCTGAGAATGTCCTTCATAATGCCGACAGCCTCGTCAATCAGCTCCGTCGTGTGTGTCGCCATCAGGCTTGTGCGCAGCAGGCACTCATGCGGCGCCGCCGCCGGGGGAAGGGACGAATTGACATACACGCCCGCATCGTAAAGCTCCTTTGCAATCGTGAGCGTCGGCACCGGCTCATAGGTGTAGATCGGAATGATCGGCACAATTTCGCCGTTCGACTCACGCATCCGGATATCCTCCTCCGAGAGCCGTTTTCTTAAATACAGCGCATTCTGCTGCAATTTTGTGACCAGCTCCGGATGTGCTTTCAGCTGGCGCAGCGCGGCAAGCGCCGCGGCGCAGTTTGCCGGCGGAATGGACGCCGAGAAAATAAACGGGCGAGAGTTGTGCCGCACGTAGTCTGCCACACGGCTCGACGCTGCCATATACCCGCCGAGGCTCGCCAGCGATTTGGAGAATGTGCCCATATACACGTCCACCTGATCTTCCAGCCCATAATAGCTTGCCGTGCCGCGTCCGCCTTCTCCGATGACGCCCAGTCCGTGCGCGTCGTCCACCATCACGCGCGCGCCGTACTGCTTTGCCAGGCGGCAGATCTCCGGCAGGTTCGCGATGTCGCCGCCCATGGAGAACACGCCGTCCGTCACGATCAGGCAGCCCGCGCCCTCCGGCACCTTCTGCAGCTTTTTCTCCAGATCCTGCATGTCGTTGTGCCGGTAGCGGAGCATTGTGCCGTAAGAAAGGCGGCAGCCGTCATAGAGGCTTGCGTGGTTTTCCCGGTCCATGATCACATAGTCGTGCAGCCCGACCAGGGCGCTGATGATGCCGAGGTTCGACTGAAAGCCGGTCGAGAACGTCATCACCTCGTCCTTGCGCAAAAACGCCGCCAGCTCCTTTTCCAGTTCCAGATGCAGCTCCAGCGTTCCGTTCAGAAACCGCGAGCCCGAGCAGCCTGAGCCGAAGCGCTCATACGCCTCCACGCCCGCGCGGATGACGGCTTCGTTTGTCGTGAGCCCCAGATAATTGTTGGACCCCAGCATAATCCGCCGCTTTCCCTCCATGATCACCGTCACATCCTGCTTCGACTCCAGCGCATGGAAATACGGATAGATACCGAGCGCTCTTGCCTCGTCGGCAATGCTCGGTTTGTAGCATTTTTCAAACAGATCGATCATACATTGGCTCCTTTCCTGCCCTCCTGCATCGCATCGAGCATCGCGTCGAGCACGCGGCGCGCCGTGCCGATTTCTTCTTCCGAAAACTGCGCGCGCACCCGCTCTGCCGCGGCGCAGATAGCCGGGCGGTCCTCGTCAAAATACTGCGCAAACTTCTTTCCGGTCCTGAGCCGGATTTCGCGCCGGTCCGGCTTCGAGACGACCTTCTCCACATAACCCTTGCCCGCCAGCGCATTGACCTTGTAGGTCGCGTTCGGCTGGGAAATTCCGATATATTCGGCAAACTGGCTGAGCGTCGGCTCTCCGAGCAGGTTGATGAGGTCCGCCGAAAACGCCTCGATGGCGCTGAGGCTTCCCTCTCGTTCCTGCACGGCGCCAAACAGCTTCCGGTAGCCGTCGAGCCTGAGACGCCGGTACAGCCGTAAAACACTGTCCTGCAGCATCCGATCACTTCCTTTTGTTTTCAGGACACATTCAAATTTTTATATAAAAATTTGAATGTTTTTTACAGTATACGCTCGTGCGCGCCGCTTGTCAAGAAAAAACGGTTGTATTTTTCCCGAAACGTGCTATGCTTTTCTAAAACAGCTTGACAGGAGGCATTACCATGGACGTTTTGGTCGTTGTGGACATGCAGAAGGACTTCATTTCCGGCGCGCTCGGCACCAAAGAAGCCGCCAGCATCGTCCCGCGCGTCGCAGAAAAAATTGCGCAGGCAAAAAAAGCGGGCAAGACCGTCGTCTTTACCCGCGACACGCATCATGAAAATTACTTGCAGACGCAGGAAGGAAGGAACCTTCCTGTGCCCCACTGCATCGAAAACACCCCCGGCTGGGAGATTGACCCCGCGCTGGACACCACCGGCGCGCGGATTTTCGACAAGCCCTCGTTCGGCTCCGAAGCGCTCGTGCAGTATCTCAAGGGGCTGGACGATCTTGAATCGGCAGAATTTGTCGGACTCTGCACCGATATCTGCGTGATTACGAACGTGCTGTCCACCAAGTGCGCGCTGCCGGAGCTTCCGATTACGGTCGACAGCGCCTGCTGCGCCGGCGTCACACCAGAAAGCCATGAAAACGCCCTCGCCGCCATGCGCATGTGCCAGATCCGGATTCTGTGAAAAAGGCAAGGCTCTTTCAGGCGATACAAAAACCCGGACCGTCTGAGACGGTCCGGGTTTTTCTTACAATTTCTGTTCTCTTGCCAGATGGCTGTTTTTGTACATGGGGTCGCCCGTGACCTCGCGGACAATCTCGATCCCCTGCGGCATCTGCGGTGCGGAAGCCTCCGCCGGAAGCTCGGCGCGCATGATCGCGCGGCTTTCACTGAACGGATACACGTCG
Organism: uncultured Clostridia bacterium; assembly: GCA_937907715.1. Taxonomy (GTDB): domain Bacteria; phylum Bacillota; class Clostridia; order Oscillospirales; family Oscillospiraceae; genus CAG-170. Next base: position 29,241 of record CALERM010000014.1, on the reverse strand, counting down.
ATTTCAAACCGCCGTCCATCGATGCAGAAGCGGTATTTTGTCTTATGAACCGCGTGCAGCGTCGTGTCCGCCTCCATGAGATACTGGACGTATTCCTTCTGCGTGATCGGCTTTTCCGTCTCCCACGCGCCCTCATCCGTGTAGCGCTTTTCGGTGTAGAAATACAGATACTCCTGCCCGTTTTTCTGCTGGCGGATGCGGCGGACGACGTTCGGCTGCGTCCCGACGAGATAGGTCTGCATCATATCGATCGCGCTGGCGGCATACGTCTTTTCCAGCGCCTGCAAATCCGGCATGGCGATCAGATACTTGTGCCAGACCTCCTGCGGCGCGGTCAATCCGAGGCAGTCGTAAATCGCGCGGATGCCGCGGCGGAGCTTGTCTTCAAAATCGACCGCGTTGTCGATCACCTTGAGGTTCGGATGATCCTTCCACGCCCGCAGCGTCAGATCATCCTTCTCCCGCGCGGTCTCCAGCGGCTCATAGCGCGCCTCGTTTCCGAAATTATAGGCAAACTCCGCGCCCTTGGCGCACGAAACCAGGTGCAAAACCGCATCGTAGCCCGCGAGCACCTCCTGCTCGGTTTTGCCGAAGTGCGCCAGAATCTCCCGGAACTGTTCGTCCGTGATATACGCCTTATCGTCAAACAGCGCCCGGTCGTAGATGATCAGCACGTTTTCCTCCGGCACCATCTGCGCGCCCCTGAGCGCCAGCCGCTCCTTGTGCAGCTGATCGGCAATCACAAAATACTGAAAGTCCAGCATCGACACGCAGTTGCCGAACGGACGGATGCCGAAGCCCGAAATCAGCTCCGTCGCCGTCTCCGGAATCGTAATCACCTTCCAGCCGTCGTCCTGCTTGAACTCCTTGAGAATGCGGCTGATGAGCGTCGTTTTGCCTGCGGCGGGTCCGCCGGTCAGAACAATTCTTGTGATGCGCTTTGCCATGCTGCTGGCTCCTCTCCGTCGATCGATAAGCTACCTATATTGTATACCATCTGTGAGCAAAAAAGCAAGAGCGATGCGGAAAAACCGTCCGCACCGCCCTGTTTTTCAGAAACTTACTGCTCAAACTGGCTGTTATAGAGCTTTGCGTAGAAGCCATTCTGCGCCAGAAGCTGCTCATGCCGCCCCTGCTCGATGACATGCCCGTCCTTCATGACGAGAATCACGTCCGCCTCGCGGATGGTAGACAGCCGGTGTGCCACGATGAAGCTCGTTCTGCCCTTCATCATCTGCGAGAACGCATGCTGGATCTTGAGCTCCGTTCTCGTGTCAATGGAGCTTGTCGCCTCGTCGAGAATCAGCATCGGCGGCAGCGCCAGCATCACGCGCGCAATGCACAGAAGCTGTCTCTGCCCCTGCGACAAGAGTCCTCCGCCGTCGGTAATGACCGTATCATAGCCGTCCGGCAGCCGCCGGATAAACCCGTCCGCGTGGCACGCCTGCGCCGCCGCAGCAATCTCGCCTTCCGTCGCGTCCGGCTTTCCGAGCGCGATGTTTTCCCGCACCGTGCCGGTCTTGATCCACGTATCCTGCAGCACCATGCCGAAATTCTGCCGCAGGCTTCTGCGCGTGAGGTTCGTGATTTTCTCGCCGGAGACGCGGATTTCGCCGCCGTTCACGTCGTAAAACCGCATGAGCAGGTTAATGAGCGTCGTCTTGCCGCAGCCCGTAGGACCGACAATTGCCACACGCTCGCCGGGCTGCACGGAAACGCTGAGATTTTCAATCAGCGGACGCTCCGGCACATAGCGGAAGCTGACGTTTGTAAGCGCCACATGCCCGTCGGCATGCTCCAGTGTCATCGCGTCCGGCGCGTCCGCCGTCTCCGACGGCTCGTCGATCAGCTCAAACACGCGCCCCGCGCACGCCATCGCGTTCTGAAGCTCGGTCACAACGCCGGAAATGTCGTTGAAGGGCTTTGCGTACTGGTTGGCATAGCTGAGAAAAACGGAAAGTCCGCCCACCGTAATGCCGCCCGTCACCGCGACCAGCGCGCCCGTGAGCGCCACGCAGGCATAGACGATGCTGTTGACAAAGCGTGTCACCGGGTTTGTCAGCGAGGAAAAAAACGTCGCGCGCAGCGTATACTTTTTGAGCCTGCCGTTGATCTCGTCAAATGCCTCGACCGCCTGCCGCTCGCGCGAAAACGCCTGCACGACCCGCTCGCCGTCCAGCATCTCGCCGACCAGCGCCGTCTGCTCGCCGAGCGTTCTGGACTGGAGCCTGAACATGTCATACGTCCTCGTCGCGATAAATTTTGCCGCAAACAGTGACAGCGGCGTCAGCACCACCACGACCAGCGTGATGCGCCAGTCCAGGCTCAGCATGAACCCGAGCGTTCCGGCAATCGTCAGAACGCCGGTAAAAAGCTGCGTAAAGCCGAGAAGCAGACCGTCTGCAAACTGCTCGGTGTCGGAAATCATGCGGCTGACAATCTCGCCCGACGGATGCGCGTCCAGATAGGACAGCGGCAGCGTCTGCAAATGCGCGAACGCCTTCTGCCGCACCTCGCGCGTCACGCAGAAGGTAATCTTGTTGTTGATGATGTTCATCAGCCACTGGCTCAGCGCCACAACCGCCGCCGTCGCGGCAATCTGCAAGCCGATTGAGCTGAGCGCGCCAAAGTCGACCTGTCCGGGTCCGACAATCTCGTCAATCGCCCGACCGACCAGAATCGGCACGAACAGCGTCCCCGCCACGCTCGCAAGCGCCAGCAGAAAGCTCAGCGCCACCAGATGCTTCTGCCCCTCGAGTTCTCCGAGCACCCGCCGGAGCGTTTTTGCAGAGGAGGAATTCTGTTTCATTTCGCATCCTCCTTCTTGAACTGAGACTCATAGATTTCGCGGTAAACCTTGCAGGTCTTGAGCAGCTCGTCGTGCGTGCCCTTGCCCACAAGATGCCCGTCGTCCAGCACCAGAATTTCGTCTGCAAAGCGAATCGACGCCGTGCGCTGGGAGATAATCACAACCGCCGGGTGCCACGGAAGCTCCCGCAGCGCCCGCCGAAGTGCGGCGTCCGTGGCAAAGTCGAGCGCCGACGCACTGTCGTCGAGAATCAGAAGCTCCGGACGTCTGACCAGTGCGCGCGCAATGGTAAGCCTCTGCCGCTGCCCGCCGGAAAAATTCCTGCCGCCGGTCTCCACCGGGTCGTCCAGACCCTTCGGCTTTCCCTCGACCACCTCCAGCGCCTGCGCCGCGCGAAGCGCTTCATAAAGCTCCTCGTCCGTCGCGTTCTCATTGCCCCAGCGCAGATTGTCGCGGATGGTTCCCAGGAACAACAGCGCCTTCTGCGGCACCAGACCGATCTTGCCGCGCAGCGTTTGAAGCGGATAGTCCTTCACATTGCACCCGTCAACCTTCACCGCGCCGCCGGATACGTCATAAAAGCGCGGAATCAGGCTGATGAGCGTCGACTTGCCCGAGCCGGTGCCGCCGATGATCCCGAGCGTTTTTCCATGTCCGAGTGCAAACGAAACATCGCTCAGCGCCGGCGCGCCGCCGGTGGGATAGGTAAACGTGACGCCGTCAAATTCGACCGCAGGCGCGTCTTTCTTTTCCTGCGGGTTCTGCTCCGGTACGTTCAGGCTGCTTTCCAGCGCCAGCACCGACGCCACCCGTTTTGCGCTTGCCGTCGCCTTCGTCATGCTCAGAATCAGGCTCGCCATCTTGATCAGTTCGACAAGAATCTGCGACATGTAGTTGTAAAGCGCCATCACCTGCCCCTGCGTCAGGATGCCCCTGTCCACCTGCCCCGCGCCCGTGCGCAGAACGGCGATAATCGCAAGGTTGATCATCACATAGGTCACCGGATTCAAAAGCGCCGAAATTTTGCCGACAAACAGCTGCGAGGAAAGAAGCGCCCCGCCCTTTTCCTCGAAGCTCCCGACCTCCTGCCGCTCCTTTCCGAACGCACGGATCACGCGCACGCCGGCAAGATTCTCCTTTGCCGCGCCGAGTACGCGGTCCAGTCGGCCCTGTACGCGCCGGTAGAGCGGAATGCAGCTGAACATGATGGCGAAAACCACCGCGAACAGCAGCGGGATAATCACCGCGAAGACCCATGCGGATTTCACATCGATCGTAAACGCCATGATCATTGCGCCGAACACCACAAACGGCGAGCGCAGCAAAAGCCGCAGCGCGAGGTTGAGCCCCGTCTGCACCTGATTCATGTCGCTCGTCATGCGCGTCATCAGCGTTGACGTGCCGAGCCTGTCGAGCTCGGCATAGGAAAGGCTCTGCACCTTCTGGAACACCGCGTGGCGCACACCGGCGGTAAAGCCGATTGCCGCCTTCGCCGCAAAATACTGCGCGGTCACAGAGCTGGCAAGCCCCAGAAGCCCCAGCCCGATCAGAAGCAGGCACCGCCGGACCAGATACCCACTGTCACCGGAGGCAATACCGGTGTCGATAATGTCTGCCACAACCAGCGGCACAAACAGCTCCAGAAGTGCCTCGAGGAGCTTGAAGAGCGGTCCTGAAATGCTTTCCAGCGTATAGGGCTTGAGGTAAACACCCAATCGTTTCATTCTGCTTTTCTCATCTCTTTCTATCCGTTTTCGAAATCAAACGCACCGCTTCTTTCCAGCTCCTGTGCAATCACGTCCCCGATGGGAGACTTCATGGAGTTGGAAAGCCCGGTCTCGCGCAGCGCGTCGGTGAGGTAATACTCCTCGTCCGACATACCTGCCACGCGCAGATACGTGTCCATCGCCTCGTTGGGACTTTCGACCGACTGCACATAAAGCTCCAGCGCCGGAATTGCCGAAACGGCGTAGCTGATATAATACAGCGGCTGCTGGAAATTATGAATCACATCCGCCCATTCGTATTCATACCCATCATAGGGTTCAAAGCCATAGCTCTCGTAGACCTCGCGGAAAATGGCAAGCAGGCGCTGTTCACTCAGGTCCGGCTCCAGATAAACGCGCTGCTGGAACTCGTCGTACATTGCGCCCGTAACCACGCTGTAAACAAGATTCAGAAGCGTCTCGGCGCGCAGAGCCTGCGCGGCGTCTGCAAACAGCTCGTCATAGAACTGCAGAAACATGACCTCCATGCCCTGCGACTGCAGCTCGCTCAGATCATAGTCCGTCACGCCGTAAAACGGGTCTGAACCGTGATAATACCCTGCCACCCAGTGCCCGAACTCGTGGAACATGTCCGTGTAGTCCGTATACGACCCGTCGGGACAGTTGAAAATGAACGGTGCGTCAAAGCTGTAAAGGTACGTCGTATAGCCGGCGGAAAGCTTCCTGCAGTCATAGGAAATGTCGTAGAGCTGGTGGTCCAGCAAATACGCCGCCGCTTCGCGGATCTCCGGGCTCATGCGCGATGCGCCGTAGCAAAGCGCCTGCACGATTTTTTCTTCTGTGCATTCCTCTGCACCCAGGTCTTCCTTCCAGAGTGCCTGCGTCAGGCTGTCGGTGTATTTTTGCAGCAGCGGGGCAAAATCCTCCTTTGCCGTCTTCCAGATCTTCTGCGCGTCCGTGGGCGTATAGTCGCGCGAATAGAACGCACTGTAGGCATACTCCGAATAATTCGCCGCACCGGCAAGCTCCGCCATCTGCGCGCGCACAGAAACGAGCTGTAAATAAATCTCCGTCAGCCGCTCATAGTCACCCTCGTCCTGCGACGAGCAGAGCGCATACTGCGAGACCAGCTGCGCCTCCTGATTGGTCAGGTCCAGACTCTGTGCGGAGCTTTCGGCGTCGTAGCTTTTAAAATATTCGATCTGCCACGCGGCAAACTCCTTGTCAAGCATCCCCGCGTGATCGCCCGAGGCGATCTCGCAGAGCGTCTGCTGATACAGATCCATCGCGTCATAATACGCCTGCACCTGATTGTCCGCGCGCGTGCTGCGCGCTTCATCGGTCGCGTCGCGGTCGCTCTCGATTTCCAGAAGCGTCCCCGCCGTGTCGATTTTTACCAGCATACTTTCTGCCTCCACGCACGCGCGGTGAAATGCCTCCCGGCTCCCGGACTGCGCCGCCTGCGTGAGCGCCTGCGCGTAAGGTACAAACTCGTCGAAGGAAATCTCTCCGAGCGTCATCTCGTCAAAGGAAAGCGCCTCGCGCGCCAGCGGCGTGAAATAGCCATCTGCCGCCAGCGTCTGAATCTCTTCGTCCTGCGCAGGAGACTCAGATTGTATCGTCATTTCTTCTGCTTCCGGCGTCTGGTCTCCTTTTTGGACCGTCGGAACCGGCAGACAGCCGCACAGACCCAGAAGCATACTCAGCAGCAGCGCCAGCGCCAGTATTCTCGTCCTGATTTTCATGGTGTTTTTCTCCATCGTCCGTCTTCTTGTCTATCGTTTCAGGCTCTCGTATTATATGCCATTTTCCGCGCCCTGTCCATCCGGAAAAGCATATAAAAACGCGCGGAAGACTGTCTTCCGCGCATACAGCTTGCCTGATTGTATCATCCGAGTCCCGTCCAGCGCTCGTGCGCGCTGGTTTTTTCCGCCGTGTGGTCGATTGCCGCCTCCTGCAGCGCCAGAAAATACGGCGCCGTCGTGTCCAGATTGTCGGAAAACAGCGGCATGCCGACCAGTAAATCCGAAAGGCTCTCTGGCTCGCGTCCCAGAATCCGGTTCAAAAGCGCCGCCAGCTCGCCTCTGGTGAAGGGCTGTTCGCGGGAAAACTCGGTTCCGTGCAGTCCCATAACCCAGCCGTTTCCCGCCGCGAACGTCACCTCCTGCGAAGCCCAGCCGGAGGCAAGCTCCGGCAGCGCCTTTCTTCCCGTCTCCTGCGCGCGCACACGTTCCAGAATGATCGAAAGCTCCTCGCCTGTCACGCCGTCGTCCGGGCGGAAGCATCCGTCAGACCCGCCCAGCATCAGCCGCGCGCCTGCCATCGCGCAGATGGCGTCATACGCCCAGTGTCGCGTGGAAACATCCTGAAACGCGCTTTCCGTGCAGGCAAACTCCTGCCTTTGCTCCGGCTGCATCATCCGGTACAGAATTTCCGCCAGCTCCGCGCGCGTAACCGCCGCATCCGGCCGGATGCTTCCGTCCGGAAACCCCTGCAAATACGCCGCGTGAAACACCTCGCCTGCAAAGCACGCGCCTGTCAGAAGCGCCGTCAGCAGCGCCGCCAGCGCAAGTTTCCGAAAAATTTTCATGTCTGCTTCCCTCTTTTGCTGCGGAATCTTTCCGCGTCTGATAGCCCATTGTGACACGTTTTCCGGGAAAAGATGGTCGTTTCTGCGCATGCTTTGACCGTTTTTCCCCGCAAGTTCCGCCAAAAACCGCACGCAAAAATTTTACTTGACAAACGCCTGCTCAAGTGGTAGAGTTTAGCCATTCAAACCAGTGAAGAAGTGTGAGTAAGCAATCACACCCCTTGCCAAAGAGAGCCGCGGGCGGTGGAAGCGCGGCGCAGGGCGGTTGCCGAATGGGCTTCTGAGGGCGAGCCGAAAGCCGTTTCCAAGTAGGCAAGCCGGAGCGGGCGCTCCGTTATCAAAAGCCGGTATGTATCAGCATACGCAAAGTGGGCGCAAGCGCGTCAAGCCGGGTGGCACCGCAGGAGATTTCTCCCTCCTGTCCCAGCAGTTCGTACTGTAGGGACAGGAGGGTTTTCGTTTTGTCCCGCAGCAGGGAATCTCTGAGTAAATCTACTGCCGATTGAATCAGAGCTTCCTTCGCTCATCCATTGAAAATCCAAAGAAAGGTGGACGCAAACATGTCTGAACAAATTCCGTACAAAATCTATCTCTCCGAAAATGAGATGCCCACGGCATGGTACAATCTCCGCGCCGACATGAAAAACAAGCCCGCACCGCTTCTCAATCCCGGTACAGGCAAGCCCATGACCTTCGACGATCTGCGTCCGGTTTTTTGCGACGAGCTGGTCCGTCAGGAGCTGGACAACGACACGCCGTATATCGAAATTCCGGCGGAGATCCGCGATTTTTACAGGATGTACCGCCCCTCGCCGCTGGTCAGAGCCTACTGCCTCGAAAAAAAGCTCGGCACACCGGCGAAGATTTACTACAAATTTGAGGGCAACAACACCTCCGGCAGCCATAAATTAAATTCCGCGATTGCCCAGGCGTATTACGCCAAGCAGCAGGGACTCCAGGGCGTCACGACGGAGACCGGCGCCGGTCAGTGGGGCACCGCGCTTTCCATGGCGTGCGCGTACCTGGGTCTGGACTGCAAGGTCTACATGGTCAAATGCTCCTATGAGCAGAAGCCCTTCCGCCGTGAGGTCATGCGCACCTACGGCGCAAGCGTTACGCCGTCTCCGTCCAACACGACGAACGTCGGCAGAAAAATTCTGGAGAAGGACCCGAACACCACAGGCTCTCTCGGCTGCGCCATCAGCGAGGCAGTCGAGGTCGCAACGACGACGCCCGGCTACCGCTACGTCCTTGGCAGCGTTCTCAATCAGGTTCTGCTGCACCAGTCGGTCATCGGTCTGGAAGCGAAGGCTGCGCTCGATAAGTACGGCGTCAAGCCCGACATCATCATCGGCTGCGCCGGCGGCGGCTCGAACCTCGGCGGTCTGATTGCGCCGTTTATGGGGCAGAAGCTGCGCGGCGAGGAAGACTACCGGATCATCGCCGTCGAGCCCGCGTCCTGCCCGAGCTTCACGCGCGGCAGATTTGCCTACGACTTCTGCGACACCGGTATGGTCTGCCCGCTGGCAAAGATGTACACGCTCGGCTCCGGCTTCATTCCGTCTGCCAACCACGCGGGCGGTCTTCGCTACCACGGCATGAGCTCGACGCTCTCGCAGCTGTATCACGACGGTCTGATGGAAGCGCGCGCGGTCGAGCAGACGAGCGTCTTTGAGGCGGCGGAATATTTTGCGCGCGTTGAGGGCATTCTCCCCGCGCCCGAGTCCAGCCACGCCATCCGTGCGGCAATCGACGAAGCGCTCAAATGTAAGGAAACGGGCGAGGAGAAGACGATTCTCTTCGGTCTGACCGGCACGGGCTACTTCGATCTCTATGCCTACGAATCTTACAACAACGGCACCATGACTGACACCATCCCGACAGACGAGCAGCTTCAAAAGAGCTTCGCGACGCTGCCGAACATCGGCTGATTGCACAGAACAGATGAACGGAGACTGTTAAAAACCTTCCAGAGTAACGATTACGGAAAGGAAGATCGTGTGAAAGATGACGCCCGCAGGCTAATCCGGCGCGCAACCGGCGCGAAGCGGCGGCACTTAGCGCGTTGGAAACCCATCAGGGGTGGTCACACGCATAAGAGCCGCCTTCGGCGGTTTGCGTGTGACACTTGTCTGCGGACTTCGTCTTTCGCGTTCAATCAACCAGTTTTTCAAACTGCAAAAAGTTTGAAAAACTGCCGCAGCGTGTCAAAAAGACTTTTTGACACGCTGCGTTCCCCGCGCAGAGCTTTTTTGCGCGGGGAACTTTTTATTCCTCCACAAACATCCGGAACGCCGTGGGAAGCGCCACATCCGCGCGCCGCCTTTGCGCGTCCGCCCAGACAAATTCCGGAGATTTTCGCCTGCATACCATATAATAGCAGCGCATGCGCCAGACGATATGCGTGAACACATGCACCCGCTCGACGCTTTTGAGAAGTTCCGCCGGTTCGCACCCGGCGTCCTCCGCATAGCAAAGCGCCTGCGCGGCATCCAGCTTTCCCTCCACGTTCGGAAGCTCCCACAGCCCCGCCAGAAGTCCCCGGCTCTCGCGCTTGCGCACAGCGAGGCAGTCTTCGCAGGTCAGATAAAAAACCGTCTTTTCCTCCTCGCGCTTCTGCTTTTTCGCGTCCTTCACGGGGTAGGCTTCCCACGTGCCGTGCGCGTTTGCAAGACACAGCTCCTTGAGTGGGCAGACGCCGCACCGCGGCGCGCCGTTCGGCACGCACACCATCGCCCCCAGCTCCATGAGCGCCTGCGTGAGCTTGCCGCGCGGCGATTGTTCATAGAGCGGCAGCAGCGCCTCGCGCCAGGCGTTTTTTGTTTTCTGCGCGCTGATACTCGCGCCGTCTTCCGTCACGCGCGAAACAGCCCGCAGCACGTTTCCGTCCACCGCCGGTGTGGGAAGCTCAAAGCAGATCGAGCAGATTGCCCCCGCCGTATAGTCTCCGATGCCCGGCAGCGCGCGCACCGCCTCATACGTCTTCGGAAATACGCCTCCGTATTCCTCCATGATGATCTTTGCCGCCTTCTGCAGATTCCGTACCCGGCTGTAATACCCGAGTCCTTCCCAGAGCTTCGTCAGCCGGTCGGATGGGCAACCCGCCAGCGCGGCAACCGTCGGAAGCTCGGCTAAAAACCGCGCGTAATAGCCCTTTACTGCCTCGACTCTCGTCTGCTGCAGCATAATTTCCGACAGCCACACATGATACGGTTCCCGGTCCTGCCGCCATGCAAGCTCGCGGTGCCCCGCGTCATACCACGCGCACAGCCTTTCTTTCAACCCCTCCGGCAGACGCTGCATATTCTTCACACTCCCTAAACCGTTTTCCCCATTGTAGCCGCCTCCGGCACGCTTGTCAAATGCGCCGCGCGCCGCTATAATAGCTGTGTCCGCAATGACAGACATCTATAATATAGAGGAGAGCCGCGCCCATGAAGCTCAATAACCGCCGCACCATCCTGACCGGTCTCGCGTTTTTGTCCATCTGCGCCTTCTGGCAGATGTATGACAGCGTCATTCCGCTCATTCTGACGAAAACCTTCCACATGAACGAAACGTTCTCCGGCGCCATCATGGCGGCAGACAACATTCTGGCGCTGTTCCTGCTGCCGTTTTTCGGCGCGCGCTCGGACAGGACGAACACAAAAATCGGCAAACGCATGCCCTACATTCTCTTCGGCACCGGCTGCGCGGTGATTCTGATGAATCTGCTGCCGCTCATCGACAACAGCTACGCCGCCGCGCCGTCCGGCTTCAAGACGGCAAGCTTTGTGATCGTCCTCGGGCTGCTGCTCGTCGCGATGGGAACCTACCGCTCTCCCGCGGTCGCGCTGATGCCGGATCTCACGCCAAAGCCTCTTCGCTCGCGCGCCAACGCCATCATCAACCTCATGGGCGCCGTCGGCGGCATTTTGTATCTTGCAGTCGCCGCCGTCTTGTACTCGCAGAAGCGGCTCGACGCGATGGGTCTGACGAAGGCGGACCGGCTGGACTATCAGCCGCTTTTTCTGATCGTCTCGGCAATCATGTTTGTCTCGGTCGGCGTTTTGTTCCTCACGATCAAAGAGCCGCGTCTGGCAAAGGAAAATCAGCAGCTGGAAGCGCAGCACCCGGAGTGGAACCTTGCCGAAACCGACGACGCCGGGACCGAGGTCCTTCCAAAGCCCGTCCGGCGCAGCCTCGCGTTTTTGCTTGCGTCGATTGCGCTGTGGTTCGCGGGCTACAACGGCGTGACCACCTGGTTTACGACCTATGTCTCCGCCGTGATGGGGCAGGGGCTTGGCGGCGCGTCGACCTGCCTTCTGATTGCAACCGGCGGCGCAATTGTCTCCTATATCCCGATCGGCGCGCTTGCTGCAAAAATCGGAAGAAAGAGAACCATTCAGCTTGGCATCGTGCTGCTTGCCGCCTGCTTTGCTCTGGGCTATGTCCTCACGACCCGCTTTTCCTCCATCAACGCCGTCATGTTCCTCGTCTTCGCGCTCGTGGGACTTGCGTGGGCGGCAATCAACGTCAACTCGCTGCCAATGGTTGTTGAGATGTGCCGCGGCTCCGACACCGGAAAATTCACCGGCTTTTACTATACCGCCTCCATGGCGGCGCAGGTCGTGACCCCGGTCCTCGCCGGAACGCTCATGCGGAGCATCAGCTACCGGATTCTGTTTCCGTATGCCGCATTTTTTGTGGCGCTGTCGTTCGTGACGATGTGCTTCGTCCGGCACGGAGACACCAGGGCGGAGGCAAAGCGCGGGCTTGCCGCATTTGAGGATATGGAAGACTAATTGAAAAAGAAGGCATTTTTATGTTCGTAATCTACATTCTACTGGTTCTGTGCATCGTGTATGTGCTGGCTTTGCAGGGGCGGCGAAATCACCCGCTGTGGTCCTGCTTCCGCGCGCAGCGCTTTGCCCACCGGGGCTATCATGACAAGCCGCAGATCCCGGAAAACAGCCTCCCCGCCTTCCGCCGCGCGATCGAACACGGCTGGGGCGCCGAGCTGGACGTGCATCTTCTGAAGGACGGCACGCTTGCCGTGTTCCATGATTCAAGCCTCTCGCGCTGCACCGGCGCGCAGGGCATAATCGAGGATCTGACGCTTGCGGAACTGAAGGCGCTTCGTCTGGAGGGAACGGACGAGCAGATCCCGCTCTTTGACGAGGTGCTGGCGCTGTTTGAGAAGGCGGCGCCCCTCATTATCGAGCTGAAAAGCGCCAACGGCAACCATTTTGCGCTCACAAAGGCGGTCTGCGAGCGGCTGGACAGCTACCAGGGCGTCTACTGCATCGAGTCGTTCGACCCCTTCTGCCTGCTGGACCTCAAAAAGCTGCGCCCGGATACCTGCCGCGGGCAGCTATCGATGAACTTTATGAAAGACCCCGCCGGGCTTCCGCTTTACAAGCGCTTCATCGCGGGAAACCTGCTTCTGAACTTCCTCACCCGCCCGGACTTCATCGCCTACAAATACGAAGACCGCAATTGCCTCGCACCAAGGCTCTGCCGCAGTCTCTGGGGCATTCAGGAGGTCAGCTGGACCATCCGCAAACGGGAAGACCTGCTTTGCGCTGAGCGGGCGCATGCCATCGGCATCTTCGAGCGCTTTGACCCGGACCGGAGCTGAATCTTTTCTCATTTTTCCGAAAAAATATCCCCCGGGGAGGCTTGCGCCCGACCGGAGGATTCCGTACAATAGCACCATCGATGATATCTCTCAAACGGCGCGCCTTTCTTGCAGCGGGGAGGCGCGCCAAAACCTGTCAAAAAAGCTGACGCTTTTTTGACAAAGAGATTGCACCCCGACTGCGCGCAAGCTTTTCGCGTTTCGCGCGAAAAGCTCACACTTGCGGGGCGAGAAGTATGTTTACCCGCAAGGAGTACGCGACATCCGTAAGCGGCAAAGCCGCTAACGGCTGTCCAGTCCGGTCGGCAAAGCCGCCGGATAACATGAATTTTCATTTTATTTCGCCCTGCGGGGCGAAACTCTACGAGGTTCTTTGACACATTGAACCGGCTCGACCGCAAGCGATCGAGCCGGTGCTTTTTCTCAATAGCCGGGCTTGCCCAGAAGGTGGAACATATTTTTCTTGTATGCCTCCACGCCGGGCTGGTTGAAGGGATTGACGCCGGAGATATAGCCGGAAACACCGCAGGCGTACTCGAAGAAGTAAATAAGCGCGCCGACCGTCTGCTCGGAAATTTCCGGCAGCCGGATTTCCGTCACCGGCACGCCGCCGGAGATGTGCGCCGCCTTGGTCGCCTGCATCGCCTTTTCGTTGATATAGCTCATTTCGCGACCGGCAAGATAGTTGAGCCCGTCGAGGTTTTCCTCGTCCGACGGAACGGCGATGGATGTTCTCGCCTTGTCGAAGAAGACGACCGTCTCCTGCAGCATCCGTCTCCCCTCCTGCATATACTGCCCCATCGAGTGAAGGTCCGGCGTCAGATCGACGGAAGCCGGGAAAATGCCCGTCTGGTCCTTGCCCTCGGACTCGCCGTAGAGCTGCTTCCACCACTCCGCCATAAACCGGAACGACGGCTCATAGGCAGCGAGGATTTCCACATGCTTACCGGTGTTTGACAGCATCTGGCGGTTCATGGCGTACTGCGCCTCGACGCTCTGCACGCCGCCGGAAAGCGCCTCCTCGCGCTGCTCTGCCGCGCCCTGCATCAGCTTTTCAATGTCGATGCCGCTGACCGCGATGGGAAGAAGACCAACTGCCGTCAGGACCGAGTACCGGCCGCCGACATTGTCGGGCACGACGAAGGTCTCATAGCCTTCCTTGGTTGCAAGCGTCTTGAGCGCGCCCTTTGCCTTGTCGGTCGTGGCGTAGATCCGTTCGCGCGCGCCCTCCTTGCCGTACTTCTTTTCCAGCATTTCCTTGAAAATACGGAACGCAATCGCAGGCTCGGTCGTCGTGCCGGACTTCGAGATGACGTTCACGGAGAAATCACGGTCGCCGATCATAGCGATGATCTCCGAGAGCGCATCAGAGGAAATGCCGTTGCCCGCAAAGTAGATGTCGGGCGTCGATTTCTGCAGCATGTTATAGTTGGGGCTGCGCAGCAGCTCAATCACCGCGCGCGCGCCGAGATAGCTGCCGCCGATGCCGATGACGACGAGCGCTTTGGAATCCGACTGGATTTTCTTCGCCGCCTTCTGAATGCGGGAGAATTCCTCCTTGTCGTAGTTCACGGGCAGGTCGACCCAGCCGATGAAGTCGCTTCCCGCGCCCGTGCCGTTTTTCAGCATGTCGATGGCGCTCTGCGCCTGCTGCACAAGGCTGCCCTCCGGCAGAAATTCCTTCGCGCCGTTTGTATCAATTCTTACCATAGTATTTTACCTCCAAACTCAGGTTTTTAACTTTACTGTGCGTCCCGGTGCAGCATCGCCGCGCCGATCATACCGGCGTCGTTTCCCAGCTCTGCCGGAATCAGCCTGCCGTGCGTCTTATAGAAGCACTTTTCCGTCGTCCGCTCGCGCAGCGGAGCAAACAGGAACTCTCCCGCGCCGCACACGCCGCCGCCGATGGCAATGACCTCGGGATCAAGCAAATTGTAGATAGACGCGCAGGCAGAAGACAGGCTGTCAATATACCGGTCAAAGACCGCCTTCGCCGTCTTGTCGCCCTCTTTGGCGCAGTCAATGACAAGCTTTGCGTCCACTGCGTCTGCCGCACCGCCTGCACGTGCGGCAATCAGGCTTTCCGGATGCTCGAGCATTGCGCGCCGACCGTCGCGCGCCAGTGCGCTTGCCGCGCAGTATGCCTCCATACAGCCGTCGTTGCCGCAGGTGCAGTGCTCGCCGCCGTTGACCAGATACATGTGCCCCAGCTCCACGCCCTGGTTCATACCGCCGTTGAACATATGCCCGCCGAGGATGATGCCGCCGCCGAGCCCCGTGCCGAGCGTGAAAAGCACCGCCGTCCTGCAGCCGCGGAACGCGCCCGCGTAAAGCTCTGCCAGCGCCGCGCCGTTTGCATCGTTTGCCAGATACACCGGCACACCCTCGAACGCCTCCTGCACCAGCGCCCTGAGCGGCACATCATGAAAGCCCAGGTTGTAGGCGTCGATGACGCGCTCGCCGGTCTGGTCAATGCTGCCGGGAACGACAATGCCGACGCTCTCAAGCTGCCCGCGCGGGATGCTCTGCTGCTGCAAAAGGAAATCAACCGCCTCTTCGATGGTTTTCACGACGCTTCTCGCGCCGTCGTGCGGGAACCGGACGCTGCAGCTTTGCAGCAGCTCCAGCGTTTCGCTCACAAGACCGACCTTGATATTCGTTCCGCCGATATCCACACCAATCTGATACATGTTACGCTACCTCCGTCTCGTCTTCGTCGTGCAGGTCAAACAGCTTCATGAAATTCCCGTAGAGAATCTTTTCGTTCACATCCTCGCCCAGTCCCAGCGCCAGAAACCGCGCCAGCTCCTCCTTGGGCGACCACATCGGAAAATCCGTGCCGAACAAAAACCGCTCCGGACCGAATTTATCGAGCATCCGCAGCACCATGCCGCGCGGAATCATCGGCAGCGTACTCGATGTGTCGTACAGCACGCAGCTTGGCAGCGGGCATTCATACGAATGCGCCCACGCCCGCCAGCCGCCGAAATGCGCGGCGATCACCTGCAAATCCGGCACCTGCCGCAAAAGATGCATCAGCCGCTCGGGCGTCGAGTAATCATACCGGTCGTCTCCCATGTGGAACAGCACCGGCAGCCCCAGCTCCGCCGCCTTGCGGTAAATGGGAACGCCCGCAGGATCGTCCAGCGGCACCTTCTGAAAATCCGGGTGGACCTTGAGTCCCCGGATGCCGAGCGCCTTTGCCCGCTCCAGCTCCTCGATGGCGCCGTCCATGCCCGGAAAGATTGAGCCGAAGGCAATCGCGCCGGGAACGGTTTCCGCCGCCCGCGGCAGAAAATCGTTGATGCTGCGCACCTGATGCGCCGACGTCGCGGAGTTGCTCATGACAAAGCGCGTGATGCCCGCCTCCTGCTCGTAAAACGCCAGCTTCTGCGGCGTCGCCGGGTGGCAGGCGACCCCCATGCCGCCGTAAAATGCGCTGATGGACGCAGGCGCCTTGTCGGCAAGCTTCTCCGGGAAGACATGCGCGTGAATATCTGCTACCTTTCTCATTTGCGTCTGCCTGTTCTTTCCGGCACCGGAAACTCCCCCGTGCCTCATTTTCGATGCAATATTATACCACGCAGCCGCACACGATACAAGCAGGAAACCATCCAAATTCCAAGCCATCCCCCCGAAAAACCGGTAAAAATCCCCGGATGCTTTGCATCCGGGGATTGTCATATATCAGGTCTGCTTACAAAACTTTTCTGCCGGAGACGAATTTTGCAGCGATGTTCCGCTCGTCGGCAAGATATACCATACGTTCCAGGCGCGCGCGGGCGGAAAGCGGCTGCGGATGCTCAAGACCTGCATCGTCCAGCACCACCGCGTCCAGCTCATACCCGTCCAGGAACGAGCCGACCTTGCCGAAGAATTGCCCGCCGCCCATGGTCGCCAGATAAAATGCCCGCTCAAAGCTCAGGGGTCTGACGCTCTGGTCCAGCAGCCGCCAGCGCAGCTTGGACGCCTGAATGGCGTGCATCATCGCGCGCAGCATGCTCTCATGACTGCCGCCGGCGACGTCGGTCGCGAGTCCCACATGAAGCCCCCGGTCGATAAACTGATTCACCGGTGCAACGCCGGAGGCGAGGTTCATGTTCGATTCCGGCGAGTGCGCGATGTACACGCCCCGTCTGAGCATCAGCTCCTGCTCGGCGTCATTGGAATGCACGCAGTGCGCCATGATGCAGGGATACCCCCCGCCGAACATACCGAACTGGTCATACGCATCGCCATAGAATTTGGACCTTGGGCAAAGCTCCTTTACCCACTCGATCTCGCCGAGGTTTTCAGACAGATGACTCTGCACCGGAAGATCGTATTTTGCGCGCAGACGCGAGAGCGCATACATTAAATCGTCCGTACACGAGGGAATGAAGCGCGGGGTCAGAATCGGCTTCGTATGCGAAAAGCGCTCGCGTGACTCCACGACCCAGCGCTCCGTGTCGCGGATCGCCTGATTGGTGGAAATCTCGCGAAGATACCCCGGGCAGTTGCGGTTCATGTTGACCTTGCCGACATAGGTGCTGAGTCCTGCGTCCTCCAGCTTCTGCATCAGAAGCAGCGTCGCCGGAAGATGCAGCGTCGCAAAAATGCACGCGCGCGTGGTTGTGCTGCGGGTCAGTCTCGTCACAAAGCTCTCATACGCCGCCTCAGCATACGAAAGATCCTCATATTTGGACTCCTCGGGGAAGGTGTAGGTGTTGAGCCAGTCCAGAAGCTCCAGATCCATCCCTAACCCCCGGAAGGAAAACTGCGGCGCGTGGACGTGCAGGTCCGTCATGCCCGGAATGATCAGCTTTCCCGTATAGTCGAGAACGTCGAGACCTGCAAAGCGCTCGGGTCTGCTGCGAAAGACGCCCGCCGCCTTACCATCGCGGCAGAGCAGCCACCCGTCGTCGAGAATCTCTATGGTGTCGGGGCTGCTGCTGTATAAAAGCGTCCCGCGCAGAAAAAACGGTTCGTGCATGATCATACCTCTTTCAAAAGCCGCGCACCCGGTCTGTCCGGCGCGGCGTCTTTATCTTGCTGCGGGTCTATCATATCATGTTTGCCGTCCGTTTTCCACGTCCGTCTTTCGTCAAACTTCACGAAATCCGCCCGCTTTGTCTGCGCAAAAGGTCAAGACGTCCGAAAAGCTAAAAAATTTTTAGCTTCTTTGTGAAAGGCATACAGCTTTGTCGAAAACAGAAAAGTAATTCTGAACAATTCTGACGAACCATTTCTGTGCATAGCCCACAACGACCTTGAAAATCTAAAAATTTGTTAGGTCAGTATGGTCGAATATCCGCAAAAAAGCACAAAAACTAAATATTTTTTAGAAAGGGGATTGCATTCTTTGCATAAATCATGTAAAATGGAGGCACTTGATTGACCTGCAAAAATTTTTTCGTTTTGCACCCGATCATTCGCAACCCACAAAAATTTTAGGAGGAATCGCTAAATGAAAAAGATCATCGCCCTGCTTCTGGCACTGGTTATGGTTTTTGCTCTGGCAGCCTGCGCGTCCAAGACCGAGGCTCCCGCTGAGGAAACCAAGACCGAGACCGCTGCAACCGAAACTGCAACGGAAGAAAAGACCGAAGAAACCACCGAGGAGCCTGCCGCTGAGACGACCGCTCCCGCCGACTTCAAGGTTGGCTTCATCATGCTCCATGACGAAAACTCCACCTACGACCTGAACTTCATCAACGGCGCGAAGGAAGCTGCCGAAGCTCTGGGCGTTGAGTACGTCATCAAGACGAACGTTCCCGAAGGCCAGGAATGCTATGACGCCGCGGCTGACCTTGCCGACGCCGGCTGCAACATCGTCTTCGCCGACTCCTTCGGCCATGAGGACTACATGATCCAGGCTGCCAAGGAATTCCCGGACGTTGAGTTCTGCCATTCCACCGGCACGAAGGCCCACACCGAAGGCCTTGCCAACTACCACAACGCATTCGCCTCCATCTATGAAGGCCGCTACCTTGCCGGTATCGTTGCAGGCATGAAGCTCAACGAGATGATCGAGGCCGGTGAGTTCACCGCAGAAGAGGCCAAGATCGGCTACGTCGGCGCTTTCACCTACGCCGAGGTCATCTCCGGCTACACCTCCTTCTTCCTGGGCGCCCGCTCCGTCTGCCCGACCGCTACGATGGAAGTCACCTTCACCGGCAGCTGGTACGACGAGACCGCTGAGAAGGAAGGCGCACAGAAGCTCATCAACAACGGCTGCAAGCTCATCAGCCAGCACGCCGACTCCATGGGCGCTCCGACCGCCTGCGAGACCGCCGGTGTCCCCGACGTCTCCTACAACGGCTCGACCCAGGCTGCCTGCCCGAACACCTACCTCGTTTCTTCCCGTATCGACTGGGCTCCGTACTACAAGTACGCCATCTCCGCTGTGATGAACGGCGAAGCCATCGACACTGACTGGACCGGCACCCTTGCCACCGGCTCCGTCGTCCTGACCGAGCTCAACGAGAACGTTGTCGCCGCCGGCACCGCAGAGGCTGTCGAGGCTGCCAAGGCAGAGCTCGAGGCTGGCACGCGCCATGTCTTCGACGTGACCACCTTCACCGTTGACGGCGAGCAGCTGACCTCCTCCATGGCGGACGTCGACACCGATGCGGATTACACGCCCGACACCGAGGCAATCGTGGACGGCTACTTCGCAGAGTCCACCTTCCGTTCGGCTCCTTACTTCCAGCTGAACATCGACGGCATCACCCTGCTCGATACCGCATTCTAATTTCACTTCTTGCGAACCCAGATCGGGCTGCCTTCGGGCAGCCCGATTTCCGTTATGGCAGCACCACGCAATTGTGCCTTCGCGCTTCGGCGGATCTTTTCCGCCAATTCTGCGGCTTGAAAATCGAGAAATACATGCAGTATTCCTTCGCTTTCCAAGCCTTGCCTTGACGAAAAAACTCTCGCCGAATCTGCTTGTCAAATTGTGCGGTGCCGCCTTATGAAAACATGACAAATTTTTTGCAAGTCTTAAAAAATTTTTGGTCATATTATTTACTTTTGCCTTTCGGTATGGTAGAATACAAGTGTACTTACAAAAATCGGGAGAGATTTTTCCTCCCACAAAGAAAGGGTGACCGCCTTGGGATCTGAATGCGCAGTTAGGATGGAGAATATTACAAAGCGGTTTGGTAAGGTAACGGCGAACAACGCCGTCAACCTGGAGCTGCACGAGGGCGAGATCCTGTCTTTGCTCGGCGAAAACGGCAGCGGCAAAACGACGCTGATGAATATGCTCTCCGGCATCTACTTCCCCGATGAGGGCCAAATCTACATTCACGGCCAGCCCGTGACGATCGGCTCTCCGAAGGACGCCTTTGCCCACGGCATCGGCATGATCCACCAGCATTTCAAGCTTGTCGACGTCTTTACCGCCACGGAAAACATCATCCTCGGCCTGGAGGAAAAGGGCCGGATGAACATTCCGGAAGCGACCCGCAAGGTCAAGGAGATCTGCGACAAATACGGCTTCGACATCGACCCCAACCAGAAAATTTACGATATGTCCGTCTCACAGAAGCAGACGGTCGAGATCGTCAAGGTGCTCTATCGCGGCGCGGATATTCTCATCCTCGACGAGCCGACCGCCGTTCTGACCCCGCAGGAAACGGACAAGCTCTTCCAGATCATGCGCAACATGAAAGCCGACGGCAAGTCTCTGATCATCATCACCCACAAGCTCCACGAGGTGCTCGACGTGTCGGACCGCGTCGCGGTTCTGCGCAAGGGCGAGTACATCGGAGACGTTCTCACGAAAGACGCCGACCAGCAGTCCCTGACCGATATGATGGTCGGTCATGCGGTTGCGCTCAACATCGACCGTCCGGAGCCCGTGAATGTCCAGAAGCGTCTGGAAATCACCGGTCTGACCGCCTACGACGAGCTGGGCGTCAAGCGGCTCGACGATGTGTCGTTCACGATCAACGCCGGTGAGGTGCTCGGCATTGCCGGCATCGCGGGCAGTGGTCAGCGCGAGCTTCTTGAGTCCATCGCGGGTCTTTACCCGGTTGCAGAGGGCTCTGTCAGGTATTATGCGCCGGACGGCAGCGCGCCGAAGGAACTGGTCGGTCTCGATCCCATGGATATCCGCAAAAATGGCATCGCCATGTCCTTCGTCCCCGAAGACCGTCTGGGTATGGGTCTGGTCGGCTCGATGGGCATGACCGGCAACATGATGCTCCGCTCCTGGAGAAAGGGCGCCAGCATCTTCTTAAACCGCAAGGACCCCGAGGCGCTTGCAAACCGCATCTGGAACGAGCTCGGCGTCGTCACGCCCAGCACGAACTTCCCCGTGCGCCGCATGTCCGGCGGCAACGTGCAGAAGGTTCTGGTCGGTCGTGAAATTGCGCAGTCTCCTGCCGTTCTCATGACGGCTTATGCGGTACGCGGTCTCGATATCAACACATCCTATACCATTTACAATCTGCTCACCGAGCAGAAGATGAAGGGCGTCGCCGTCGTGTATGTCGGCGAGGACCTCGACGTTCTGCTGGAGCTGTGCGACCGGATTGTCGTTCTGTGCGGCGGTCAGGTTTCCGGCGTGGTCGACGCCAGAACCACCGACAAGCGCCAGATCGGCAGCCTCATGACCCTCGTGAGAGGAGGAAAAGTCGATGCATAAACAATCCCTGTTCCATATCTCCAAGCGAGACGCCCTGCCCTGGTATCAGGCGGTGCTGATCCGCGGCGGCGCGATTGTTCTGGCGCTGATTGTCTGCGCGCTCGTCACGATGCTCCTCACGGGCGAAAACCCCATCAGCATTTACGGCACCATTTTCTACGGTGCATTCGGCACCGCGCGCAAATCCTGGGTCACGTTCCAGAACCTCGCGGTTCTGCTCGGCATCTCCCTCGCCGTCACGCCTGCATTCAAGATGCGCTTCTGGAACATCGGCGCAGAAGGTCAGGTCCTGATCGGCTGTCTTGCCACCGCAGCATGTATGATCGTGCTGGGCGACAAGCTTCCGAACGGCGTTCTGATTCCCGTCATGCTCGTCGCCGCCATCGCGGCAGGCGCTCTGTGGGGCTTCCTTCCGTCGTTCTTCAAAGCGAAGTGGAACACCAACGAGACGCTCTTCACGCTCATGATGAACTACATCGCAACCCAGCTTGCTGCATTCTTCATCATCGTCTGGGAAGTTCCGAAGGGTGCGGGCAAGATCGGCATCATCAACCAGAACAGCGAAGCAGGCTGGCTCCCCGTCATCGGCGGCAAGCAGTATCTGCTGACCATACTGGTCGTTGTGGTCATGACCATTCTCATGTACATCTACCTCAACTACAGCAAGCACGGCTATGAAATCGCCGTCGTCGGCGAGAGCCGCCGCACTGCGAGCTACGCCGGCATCAAGGTCGATCGCGTGATCATCCGCACGATGGTGCTCTCCGGCGCGGTCTGCGGTCTGATGGGCCTGCTGCTCACAGCAGGCACCGACCACACCCTCACCACCACCATTGTCGGCGGACGCGGCTTCACAGCCGTCATGGTCTCGTGGCTGGCAAAGTTCAACCCCATCGTCATGGTGTTCACGAGTCTGCTGCTCGTCGTCCTGAGCCGCGGCGCAAGCGAAATTTCCAGTGTGTTCTCCCTCAACCAATCCTTCGCCGACATTCTGACCGGTATCATCCTGTTCTTCATCATCGGCAGTGAGTTCTTCCTCACGTACAAGGTCAGTCTTCGCAAGAGCAGAAAGGAGGCGTAAGAGATGTTTGATTTTGCTTCGTTCATTCCCCGCGCCGTCATGCAGGGCATCCCGCTTCTGTATGGCAGCACCGGCGAGATCCTTACCGAAAAATCCGGCAACCTGAACCTCGGCATCCCCGGCGTCATGTATGTCGGCGGTATCTGCGGCGTCATCGGAGCCTTCTTCTATGAGCAGTCGGTTCCCGCCGCCGAAATGAGCGCGCTTGCCGCCATCGGCATTCCGATGCTCTGCTCGCTGGCAGGATCTCTTCTGATGGGTCTGATTTACTGCCTGCTGACTGTTACCCTCCGCGCCAACCAGAATGTCACCGGTCTTGCCCTCACGACCTTCGGCGTCGGCGTCGGCAACTTCTTCGGCGGATCTCTGATCAAGCTCTCCGGCAGCGAGGTTCCGTCCATTGCGCTGTCAGCCACCAGCGCCTATTTCAGCAAATCCCTTCCCATCGCCGAGACGACCGGCTGGTTCGGTCAGGTTTTCCTGTCCTACGGCTTTCTGGCGTACCTCGCGATCGTCATTGCGCTTCTTGCTTCCTACTTCCTCAAGCACACGCGCACCGGTCTTCACCTGCGCGCTGTCGGCGAAAGTGCGGCAACGGCAGACGCCGCCGGTATCAACGTCACGAAGTACAAGTACCTCGCGACCTGCATCGGCAGCATGATCGCAGGTCTGGGCGGTCTGTACTACGTCATGGACTACGCCTGCGGCGTGTGGTCGAACAACGCCTTCGGCGACCGCGGCTGGCTGGCAATCGCCCTCGTTATCTTCACGATCTGGCGTCCGAATGTGAGTGTGCTTGCCTCGATCCTCTTCGGCGGCTGCTACATTCTCTACATCTTCATCCCCACCGGCACGAACCTTGCCATCAAGGAGCTTTATAAAATGCTCCCCTACGTGGTTACGCTGGTCGTCCTGATCATTGTCTCACTGCGCAAAAAGCGCGAGGATCAGCCGCCCCAGTCGCTGGGTCTTGCCTACTTCCGCGAAGAACGATAGAAATACAAGCCAGCCGCCCCTGCAGCAAAGCTGCAGGGGCGGCTCTTATGCGTGTGACCACCCCTGATGGGTTTCCGCGCGCTAAGTGCCGCCGCTTCGCGCCGGTTGCGCGCCGGATTAGCCTGCGGGCGTCATCTTTCACACTATCTTCCTTTCCGTAATCGTTACTCTGAAAGGTTTTTTGACAGCAGAAAAGCGGAAGGCTTTCGCCTTCCGCCTGTTTGTATGTTGGCAGGTTTTGCTTAGCCCTGCGCCTTCATGCGAGCGAAGCAGTCGCTGCAGTAGACGGGACGATCGGACTTCGGCTCAAAGGGAACACGAGCTTCGCCGCCGCAGGCAGCGCAGGTCGCAGTAAAGTACTCTCTGGGACCACGGGTCGCAGTCTTGCGGGCATCGCGGCAGGCCTTGCAGCGCTGGGGCTCGTTCTGGAAGCCTCTTTCTGCGTAGAATTCCTGCTCACCGGCGGTGAAAACGAATTCCTTGCCACATTCCTTACAGACCAAAGTTTTGTCTTCGTACATTTTGATGTTACCTCTCTTTTTTAGCGAAAATGATGTGCCCTGAGATCAGGGTCTTTATATGCCATCAGCAAGAAGCTGGATGCGCTGTGATTTGCCGTGTGTTCTCATGGGGTCTGTACACGAAGAGAGGGTACAAAGAAAAAACCGAAAGAATCAACAAGGCTGTGGTACCGGAATTTCCACAAATTCACGCTTGGCTCGGCTCCGGCCACCGTCCTTACTCTGCTTATTATATGCAAGCTTTTCCCATTTGTCAATAGTAAATAAAACCCTTTTTATTTTTTCAGGATTTTTTGTACGTTTTCGACGGCTTCCACCAGCGTTTTTACCACGCTTTCCGCAAGATCTTGTGTGTCCGCCTCCGCCATCACACGAATGAGCGGCTCCGTGCCGGATGCGCGCAGCAAAATCCGTCCGCGCCCCGTAAGGCGCTGCTCCTCGCGCGCCGTCGCCTGTGCCAGCTCGGGACTGCTCAGAATCGCCGTCTTTTCCGCATTGGAACCGACCTTGACGTTTTTCAGCACCTGCGGGTAATGCGTGATCTGCCCGGCAAGCTCGCTTGCACGCTTGCCGCTTTCTCCGAGAATGGAGAGAAACTGCAGCGCCGCCAGCTGCCCGTCGCCGGTCGTCATATGCTCCAGGAAAATAATGTGCCCCGACTGCTCGCCGCCGAGAACCATATGCTCCTTCTGCATCAGCTCCAGCACGTTGCGGTCGCCGACCGCGGCGCACTTGAGCTTCAGGTGCTGCTGCTCGCAGAATTTGTGAAGCCCGAGGTTCGACATGACCGTCGCCACAAACCCTTCCGAACGGAGCTTTCCCTGTGCGCTCAGATATTCGGCGCAGATTGCCATGATCTGGTCGCCGTCAATCTCATTTCCGTTCTCGTCGACCGCGAGACAGCGGTCCGCATCGCCGTCGAATGCAAGCCCGAGCTGGAAGCCGCCGTCCCGGACCGCGCGGCTGAGTCTGCCCAGGTGTGTCGAGCCGCAGTTTTCGTTGATATTCACGCCGTCGGGCGATACGCTCAGATACTCTGCCTGCAGCGCAAAGCGCGAGAAGAGCTTCTTTGCCGTCGCGCTTGCCGCGCCGTTGGCACAGTCGAAGACAACCCGGATCGGCTTGAGTTTGTCCACCGTAGACGCCAGATGCTCCAGATACGCATCCATCAGCTGCGCGCCGTCGTAGATTCTGCCGATCTCGCCGTGCGTGCGGGCAGGAAGCTCTCCCTCCTGCAAAATCAGCGCCTCGATCTTTGCCTCCAGCTCGTCGCTGAGCTTGAAGCCCTGCGCCGAGAACATCTTGATGCCGTTATGCTCAAACGGATTGTGGGACGCCGAAATGACAATGCCTGCGTCCGCCTGCTCATGTACCGTCAGATATGCGACTGCCGGCGTCGGAATCACGCCGAGTCTGACCGCATCGCAGCCGCTGGCAGTAAGTCCTGCCAGAAGCGCCGCCTCGAGCATATCCGAGGAAATGCGCGTGTCCTTGCCGATGACGACCTTCGGTCGTTTTCCGTTCGCTCTTGCAAGGCTGATTGCCGCCGCCTGACCGACCCTGTATGCAAGCCGGCACGTCAGCGTCTCGTTGGCGACGCCGCGAATGCCGTCCGTTCCAAATAATTTTCCCATACCGATAACCCTTCTTACTCAAAAACTCAGCTGCTCGCCCTGCGCGCTCTGCAGCGCGGGCAGATGCAGATGCTCATACGCAAGCTGCGTCACGCAGCGCCCTCTCGGCGTGCGCGTCAGAAACCCGATCTGCATCAGATACGGCTCATACACGTCCTCGAGCGTCACCGCTTCTTCTCCGATGGTCGCCGCCAGCGTTTCCAGCCCCACGGGACCGCCGCCGTAGTTGCGGACAATTGCCGTCAGCATCCGCCGGTCGATGGCGTCCAGCCCCAGGTGATCGACCTCCAGCTTCCCCAGCGCGTGGTCAGCGGCGTCCTTCGTAATGACGCCGTCGTGATACACCTGCGCAAAATCGCGCACGCGGCGCAGAAGCCGGTTTGCAATGCGGGGCGTGCCTCTTGAGCGCGAGGCAATCTCCAACGCGCCCATGGGGTCAATGTCAATGCCAAGCAGTGCCGCCGAGCGCGTGACAATCCGGCTCAGCTCATCGTTCGTGTAAAGCTCCAGCCGCAGCTGCACACCGAAACGGTCGCGCAGCGGACTTGACAGCTGTCCGGCGCGCGTCGTCGCGCCGATGAGCGTAAAGCGCGGCAGGTCCAGCCGAATGGAGTTTGCAGACGGACCTTTTCCGATGATGATATCGATCGCGTAGTCCTCCATCGCGGGATAGAGAATTTCCTCGACCGCGCGGTTGAGCCGGTGAATTTCGTCGATAAACAGAATGTCCCCGGGCGCAAGGTTTGTCAGAAGCGCCGCCAGATCTCCCGCCTTTTCAATCGCGGGACCCGATGTGACGCGAATGGAGGAGCCCATTTCGTTTGCAATCACGCCCGCAAGCGTCGTCTTGCCGAGTCCCGGCGGACCGTATAACAGCACATGGTCCAACGGCTCATTGCGCCGCTTTGCCGCTTCGATATAGACCGAGAGATTCTCCTTCGCCTTTTCCTGTCCGGTATAGTCTGCGAGCGTTTTCGGGCGCAGGCTCACCTCGCCGTCGTCCTGCGGGATCAAGCTCGTCGTGACAATCGGCGCTTCATAATCCTGTGAAAAATCAAGACTCATGGCGTTTCCCCCTTACTGCATGACCATGGCTCTGAGCGCGTGGCGGACCATATCCTCAACCGTCATGGCGTTGACGTCCACGCCCTTGAGCGCTGCGGCTATCTCCTGCTGGCTGTAGCCGAGGCTGCTGAGCGCCGCCGTCGCCTCTGCGGTCTTGCTGCCGCGCACGGGCGAGACAAGATCCATCTGCGCGACGTTTGCCTCCATCTGCGCGGGCGTGAATGTTCCCTTGAGCTCCAGCATAATCCGCTCGGCAAGCTTTTTGCCGACGCCCTGCGCCATCGTAAGCGTCTTCACGTCCTGCGTCATGACTGCCAGCGTAAACTGGTCCGGCGTCACGACCGACAGAATCGCCAGCGCCGCCTTCGGTCCCACGCCGCCCACGCTCAGCAGCTTTTCAAAGCAGCTCAGCTCCTCGCGCGTGTAAAAGCCGAAAATATCGAAGGCGTCCTCTTTGACGTTGCAGTAGGTATAGAGCTTTGCCTGTCTGCCGACCTGCAGACGGGAAATCGTATAGTTTGTCGTATGGCAGGCATAGCCAACGCCCCCGCAGTCGACCACCGCGAGGTTCGTATCAAGGATTGTAATGGTTCCGTTCAGATAATAAAACATACGCTATCCCCTTGCTTCCTGTACGCGGCGCAGAAGGCTCGTCGCGCTTCTCGCGTGGCACAGTGCGATGGCGATGGCGTCCGCCGCGTCGTCCGGGCGCGCCACCTTTTCCATTTTCAGAATCCGGCGCGTCATGTCCATGACCTGCCGCTTTTCCGCGCCGCCGTAGCCAACCACCGCCTGCTTGACCTGATTGGGCGTATACTCAAAAAGCGGCGCGCCGTATTGCTCGATTGCCAGCAGAATAACGCCTCTTCCGTGGCTGACGCCGATGCCGGTTGTCACGTTGTGTCCCCAAAAAAGCTCCTCGACCGCCACCGCATCAGGCTTTACGGTGTTCAGAAGCTCCATCATATCGTCGTAGAGCATCACCAGGCGCTTCGAGAGCGCCGGTCCGGCGGGCGTGGTGATCGTTCCGTAGTTCAGAAGATGCAGCTGCCCCCGCTCCGCCTGCAAAACGCCGAAGCCCGTCGTCGCATAGCCGGGGTCGATGCCGAGAATCTGCATAGCCGCCTCCTGTCAGAATTTTCCGAACATCTGCCAGTAGCACATGCCGCCGATGGCAAACAGCACCACCGCCAGCAGCACCCACGCCAGAATGATCTGACTTTTCGGGCGCGGCGCGTAGGGACGTTTCTCCTCCGGCTGCGCGTGCGCGCTTTTGTATTCCAGTTCTTCTGTCGAGCGTTCCGGTGTCAATCCTGCCGCCTCCCGTTTCTTTCGCATATGGATAGATTATATCACACATTCGTTCAAAATCCTAGAACAAAATACTGCACCTGTCCGATGCATACGTTTCCCGCCTCCGGCAAATACTGCCGTAGGGAGGAAAATTGCCATGCTCATTTCATTCATCCGCACCGTGATCCTTTACAGCATCCTCATTCTCGTCATCCGCCTCATGGGAAAGCGCCAGCTGGGCGAAATGGAGCCGATGGAATTTGTCGTCACGATGCTTCTTGCAAACCTCGCCGCCGTACCCATGCAGGAGACCGGCATTCCGCTGCTGGCGGGGCTGATTCCGATTCTGGTGGTGCTGTCCATGGAGCTGCTGCTGTCCGTTCTGGTCTACCACAGCGTGCGCGCGCGAAGGCTTCTGTGCGGCAAGCCGGTCATTCTGATGGAAAACGGGCGGCTTTTGCAGGACAATATGAAAAAAACGCGCATCACGCCGGACGAGCTGACCGAGTTTGCGCGCATGGAGGGCATCACAGATCTTTCCTGCGTCCAATACGCGATTCTGGAAACCGGCGGACAGGTCAGCATCCTGCCCTACGCAAAGCATAAGCCCGCCGGCGCAAAGGACGCAGGCGTGAAGGTGGAAGACACGCAGCTGCCCGTGACCGTGATCTCCGACGGGCATGTGCTGCGTGAGAACCTGCCGAAGCTCGGAAAGCCGCGCGCCTGGGTCGACGAGGTGCTGCGCGAATATCAGTGCTGCGCAAAAGACGTGTACCTTCTTTCCTGCGCGCCGGGCGGGAAAATTTTCTTCTGCAGAAAGGAGTGACGCCGCATGCGCCATATTCTTCTTTCGTGCGTCATTCTGCTGCTGGCGCTCTCATTCTGCCTGTTTTCGATGCTGCACATCCGCGAGATCTGCGCGCAAACGCTTTCCGCGCTCACAAGCGCGCAGGAGCAGGCGCAGGTATATAATTTTGAAGCCTGCCGCGCGTCCGTGCAGCAGGCGCTGCGCATCTGGCGGCAGTATGAGCGCTATTTGGGGCTGACGCTGACGCACAGCGAGATCGACAATATTTTAGGGTGCTTTGCCGCTTTGCGCCAGTATGCCATGTTGGAGGACCGCGACGATTTTCTTGCCGGCTGCGCGGAGCTGCGCTTTTCCATCGAGCACATCCGCCAGATGGAGCTGCCGTCAATCGAAAACATTCTATAGCGCATAAATGCCCGCCGGAAACCGGCGGGCATCAGGGCTTTTCCAATGTTTACTTTTCGT
>CALERM010000013.1 GCA_937907715.1 uncultured Clostridia bacterium | reverse complement strand
AAATGCCAGCCGCCGGAGGTGTCCGGCGGCTGGCGTTTTTCTTGAAAATGTTCTGAAAATTGATTTACATAACAATTTGAAAAACGGATACCTTTGCCTGGGAATGGTGGAAATATGCTGAAATTACGAACGCAGGGGGAACAAAATGGAGCGCGAATGCCAAAAAATGCGGTAAAATCGGGCATTCTTTCGGAAATCTTACAAAAATGGTGGAAATCTCCGAAAAGTTGATGTATAATGAATTCATACAGGAAGGCAGGGAAGAAGCATGCAGCCGCAGTCCGAAAAGAATCGGAAGACCGACAGAAATCCGAAGTCGCGCAAAGCCAGGCGTCGCCGGAAGGAGCAGCAAATGAAGTTCCTCCGGCAGAACTCCTGGCTGATTTTGCTTGCGGTTCTGGTGCTGGTGGCGCTGATTCTGTTTATCTGTGTGATTACCGGTGGGCAGGAAGAAGCGCAGCAGAAGCCTGCCGGGACGCAGAAGACCAGCCGCTATGAAAAAGCATATCTCTGCGCCGACAGCCCGAGCGTGAGCTATCTCGATGAGAATCTGGAGCCTGCCGGAACCGCCGTGCGCGGCAGCGAGGTGACATATGCACCCGAAAGCACGCGAAAAAAAGACGGTGTGACGTATTATCTGACGTATCTGGACTCTCTCAAATACGGCTACGTCGCCGAGACCAATCTGACCGATAATCCGGACGACGTGGTCCGGGAGGAAAGCATCTTTGTGCGCACGCCGCAGAATCTGCGCCTTGATCCGGAGTCCGTGGAGCTGGGCGGGCTTCTGGAAAAAGGAACGGAGCTCAAGATCGTGGGCTACGACTATATAACCGACGGCATTGTCCACCTCTATCAGGTGACGGCGGGCGAGGAAACCGGCTACATTTCAGGAGAATACACTGCCAGCACGCAGGAAGCCGCGATGGAGGTCTATGACCGCTTCGGCGTCTATATGATTCACGCCGGGCGCGCGGACCGCTTTGGAGGCGGCGACGGCGAGAGTCTCGACTATTATCCCAGACAAAAGGCGAGCTTTGAGGATAATGTCATGCCCGAGCATGTCTACGCGCTGTATCTGACCTGCGACCCGGACGTGCTGGGAAACATCGACGCCTACATTGCCTACGCAAAGACCACAAAGATCAACGCCTTCGTCGTCAACATCATGGACGGTACGTCCATCGGCTACGACTCTGAGGTCTTTCGCAAATACTCGCCCACAGCGGATTCCTATGCCAACAACACGCAGGAGGAATACAAAACCTGCATCCAGAAGCTCAAGGACGCCGGATTCTATGTGATCGGCAGATTGACCACCTTCAACGATTCGTTTTTCGTCAGCGACCATCCGGAATATGCGATTTCTGACGCTGCGGGCGATCCCTTATACGTTGCGGGCAGCTACTGGCCGAGCGCCTTCTGCCGCTACGTGTGGGAATACAAGGTGGAGCTGGCGAAGGAAGCGGTGGCACTGTTCGGCTTCAACGAAATTCAGTTCGACTATGTCCGATTCCCGGACGGCACGTATGATTACGAAGAAGACGGGAATATCGATTACCGCAACGAATATGATGAGACCAAGGCGCAGGCAATTCAGCGCTTTTTGATGTATGCCTGCGACGAGCTGCACGACTGCGGCGTGTATGTCAGCGCCGACGTCTTCGGCGAGACCTCCGGCAGCTACGTGACCGCTTACGGACAGTACTGGCCCGCCATCAGCAACGTGGTCGACGTGATCAGCGGCATGCCGTACCCGGACCACTTCTCGCAGAACGGCTCCTACCGCCCCTGGGAGCATCCGTATGAGACGATGCTCGACTGGGCGAAGAACGCAGTCAAGCGCCAGAGCGAGACGCCGAGCCCCGCCATTGTCCGTACCTGGATTCAGGCATACGATGCCATCCGTCCGCCGTATAACACCTACGGCGCAGAAGAGGTCAGCGCTCAGCTGCAGGCGCTGCAGGAAAACGGACTCGACGGCGGCTTCATGGCATGGAACGCAATGTGCAGCATTCCGAAGCTCGAAACACTCAAGTCTGCCTTCGATGCGCTGCCCGACTGAACACAATA
>CALERM010000012.1 GCA_937907715.1 uncultured Clostridia bacterium | reverse complement strand
ACCCATTCTGACGCATCGAAACGATCATCCGGTCAAGGTCAGCTTGCTTTAATGCGCCGAACGTCATTTCCGTATCGAGATACTTCCCGATGGACTTAAAATGCGAACGATAGGTTTCTACAGTTTTATCCGATACGCCCTTTGCCATCTGGCTGACCACGAAATCTTCAAACGCGCCTTTCATGGACAGATTTTCAGTTTCTTTTCTGAACACAATTTTCATAAAAAATCAGACCGCCTGCCTTTCCAAAAAATCATGGAGAACGTAAGCGGTCTGCGTTAAGGATAAAAAAAGAAAAATCCCTTGAAAACACTTGGTTTTCAAGGGAATGGTGGAGACTAATGGACTCGAACCATCGACCTCCTGCGTGTGAAGCAGGCGCTCTAACCAGCTGAGCTAAGCCTCCGTGCGCAAGTATTATAGCAGAAGTAGCAGGCAAAAGTCAACCATGAGTTTTCTCCTGCGTGCATTTTACTGGTCAGTTTTGCTTCCATGCCCAAATTCTGCATATTTCCGCTTGACGCGACGCGGGAAATCCTCTATACTGTGCTTTGCTGAGAGGGAGTAGTTACAATCGCACAGCCAACAATCGCCCGGTTTTTCCGGTGGCTTTGCGCCTGGAAACAGGAACGAGACTTTTTGCACATCACGTGCAGAAGGTCTTTTTTCGTCCTTCTGCCAGACAAACGGGAGGAATTGCTATGTCATCATCACTTATTATCACGATTTTGCTGTTTCTGATGGGGCTTGTGCTGATCGTCAAGGGCGGCGATTGGTTTGTGGACGCCGCGACGTGGATGGCAGAGGCATCGGGGCTGCCGCAGTTTCTGATCGGCGCAACCGTCGTATCGATGGCGACGACGCTGCCGGAGGTCATCGTCTCGACCATGGCAGCAGCAGAGGGCAGCACCGATCTGGCAATCGGCAACGCCATCGGCTCGGTCACGGCAAACACAGGACTCATCATGGCAATCTCGCTCATCTTCATGCCCGTCGCCATCCGCATGAGCCAGTTCAGCATCAAAGGCGTTCTGATGGTTCTCAGCACGCTCGCGCTGTGGCTTCTGTGCCGCGACGGTCTGCTGAGCTTGCCGGAGAGTCTGGTCGTGCTGGTGCTGTTCGCCGCGTTTCTCATTGAGAACATCCGCAGCGCGAAAAAGCTTTCGCAGGAGGAGCATACGGACAAAGCGATTCCTGTAGACAAGAGCCGCAAGGCACTGCTTAAAAATCTGGCGCTGTTCGTCGTCGGCGCGGCATGTCTTGTGGTGGGCTCGAATCTTCTGGTCGACAACGGCACCGTGCTGGCGCAGCTGCTTGGCGTCTCCGAGCGCATCATCGCCGTCACCATGGTCGCCATCGGCACGTCGCTTCCCGAGCTTGTGACGGCAATCACGGCGATTGTCAAAAAGCAGTCCTCGATGTCGGTCGGCAACATTCTGGGTGCAAACATCATTGATATCACAATCATTCTGCCGCTGTGCGCGCTCATTTCCGGCGGCGGGCTGCAGATCGCGGCGCAGTCGGTGCGCCAGACCGTCTATCTGGACATGCCAATGTGTGTGCTGGAGACGGCAATTGCCGTCATTCCGACGCTGCTTTGCAAACGCTTTACCAAATGGCAGGGCATCATCATGGCGGCGCTCTACATCGCCTACGTGTTTGTTACCGTCAGAATCTGAATTTCCGAAGCTTTTCTTCCGCCAGACGCAGCAGCGTCTGGCGGTTGTTGTCCTCCGGGTGCAAAAGCACATGCTGAAGCAGCATCTGAAGCATTTCACCTGTCCGTTTTCCGGCGAGCGTCGGAAAATCCCGCCCGGAGACTGCAAGAGTACGCAGACTCACGCACTCGCCGCTTTCCTGAATCTCCCGGAAAATCGCCGCTTGATTGCTCAGCTGCGCGCAGACAAATGCGGTTTCCATTCCCGCCTCCGCCATCAATTCCTTCAGCGTCTGCCGGTCATAGTGCGGCTGGTAGACCGCGGCGGCAGCTTCGGCAAGGCGGACGCGCTTCGCCGGCAGACGGAACGCCCGGAGGTCCAGCGCCGGAATCAGGACTTTCAGCATCGCCCAGCGCGCATCCGGCTCGGGCGGAACCGTGCGAAGCTGCCGCAGATCATAGCTTCCTTCCAGGCAGCACGCGGCAAGAAGTCCTTCTTCGATCATCACGCCGAGCATCTCTGGGCGCTCGGACAGCAGCGTCTTTTCCGTCTCCTCGCAGACCCGCTCTCGAGAGAGTGCGCGGCAGAGCTGCGCGTTTTTTTCGATGGCATGCGCAGTTTCCGCTTCGATCTGAAAGCCGAGCTGCGCGGAAAAGCGCCGGGCGCGGAGCATCCGCAGCGCGTCCTCCCGAAACCGCAGGTCCGGGTCTCCGACGCAGCGAATCACGCCCTTTTGCAGGTCCTCGCGCCCATGAAAGCAGTCGGTGATGCTGCCGTCCAGGTGCATTGCCATGGCGTTGATCGTAAAGTCTCGCCGCGCAAGGTCTTCTGTAAGACTTGGCACAAATGTGACCTTGTCCGGGTGACGACCGTCGTGATATGCGCCGTCCGTTCGGAAGGTTGTGACCTCATAGCTTTCGCCGTTCAGAAGCACCGTAACCGTCCCGTGCTTGAGTCCTGTCGGGATGCAGCGCGGAAACAGCGCCATCGTCTGTTCGGGAAGCGCAGAGGTTGTAATGTCCCAGTCGTGAACCGGGCGACCGAGCAGTGTGTCCCGCACGCAGCCGCCGACAAAGCAAGCCTCAAAGCCTGCCTGCTCCAGTGTTTTCAAAAGCTCGTCCGGTCGCAATTTTTTCGCCTCCCGCCTTTCGCCTGCGTTTTTTTCGCTTGTGTTATGGGCAAATTCAGGTTATAATAAACCAGTTCAGCGATTTGCCGCAGCACCCGCTTTTCTGCTCCTATCATACGGACGCGGGCGGCAGTTTGCAAGCAAAATCTTTGCAGTCTCGGAGGTATCCTGATGGAGAACTCTTCTCATTTTCAGATCAACGATTATTTAAAGCCCGGCAGACACGCGCACCTGGTCGGCATCGGCGGCGTTTCCATGCGCCCGCTGGGACTGGTGCTGCGCAGCATGGGTATGCAGATTTCCGGTTCGGATATGAACGCCTCGGTTTCGACCGACGAACTGATTGCCAAGGGCATTGCCGTTTCGATCGGGCACCGGGCAGAAAATATTGAGGGCGCGGACTGCGTCATTCGCACCGCTGCCGCCAACAATGACAATCCTGAAATTGCCGCTGCCCGCGCAGCCGGGATTCCGATTTTTGAGCGCGCGCAGGCATGGGGCTATATCATGCGGGCGTACCGTCATGCCATCTGCGTCTCCGGTACGCACGGCAAGACCACCACAACCTCCATGCTCACGCAGATTTTCATGGAGGCAGGGCGCGACCCCACGGTCATGATCGGCGGCTCTCTTCCGCTGCTCGGCGCGGGGCACCGCGTGGGTCAGGGCGATACGATCATTTTGGAGAGCTGTGAATACTGCAACTCGTTTCTGAACTTCTTCCCCACGACGGCGGTCGTCCTGGACGTTGATGCGGACCATCTGGACTTTTTCAAGGATCTGGAGGATGTGAAGCATTCGTTCCGGCACTTTGCCGAGCTGGTGCCAGCCGATGGTCTGATTGTCGCAAACGGCGATGACAAAAACACCATGGACGCGCTGGAAGGACTCCCGCTCGTGCGCTTCGGCATGGCGGAGACGAACGACGTCTACGGAATAAATTTCAGCGAAGACTACCGCTGCTTTGACGTCATCTGCGGCGGCAAGCCCTACTGCCATCTGGAGCTCGGCGTCATCGGGCGGCACAACGCAATGAACGCGCTTGCCGCGTGCGCAGTCTGCTGGAGGTTCTCGGTTCCGGCGGAGGCAGTGCAGCAGGCGCTGCATGAATTCCACGGCGCAGGCAGGCGGCTGGAATTCAAGGGACAGTATCACGGCGCAGACGTGTATGACGATTATTCCCATCACCCGGCAGAGCTGCACGCGCTTCTGAGCGCGGTGCGCCTGATGGGCTACCGGCGTGTGATCTGCGCGTTCCAGCCGCACACCTATTCCCGGACCAAGGCGCTGTTTTCCGATTTTGTCCGCGAGCTTTCCGCGGCGGATCTCGCGGTGCTGACCGATATCTACGCCGCGCGCGAGTCCAACACCATCGGCATCAGCTCCAGGGACCTGGCAGACCGGATTCCCGGCAGCGTCTACTGCCCCGGGCTTCCACAGCTGACCGACTATCTTGCCTCCATCGCGCAGCCCGGCGACATCATCCTTACCGTCGGCGCGGGCGATATCTACAAGGCTGGCGAAAAGCTTCTGAAATTGCAGGAACCGCCAGCAAACGCCTCCCTTTGAGTTTTTCTCCAGGCAATGTGACCCGGAAAGCCCCTGAGAAGCGTTGACAGCGCCCGCATACTTGTGCTAGGGTGTATCTGAAAACTCCCGATGTGACCGGCAGCGAGGATTTTTTGCGCTGAGCGAGACATTTTTTCGCAGGAATACTGACGTATTTCAAGAAAAAATGACGCGGCGCAGCGTGAAAAGGCCCGCTGTCCGGGTGCGTTGGGGGGTTTCAGATACACCCTAGAGTGAAAGCGTAGCTAGTGTTATACGACGCGCCTGGGACGTGTTTGCCTGGGGGCTTTGGTCTGTTGATCCGCGTAGAGCAGTCACATCGGTTTCGGAGAGAACACCAGCTATTGAAACAGCACTGTGAGAATCGTGGGGCGGCTGGGACGTACGCTGCTGGGAAGATGCATCTTCCAAGTTCAGCACGCGATCGGCAGTGCTGTTTCTTTTTTTGCGATTGACAAGCGCCTGAACGCGCGTATAATGAAAACAGGAGGAATGAGACGATGTTAGATGAAAAGGATTTACAAGCCATCCGGGAAATGATTCAAGATTCAGAGCAGCGCATGAGCGCGAAAATAGAAGCTTCTGCGAGCCAGACGCTGAAAGACGCACTGCAAGGCGCTTCGGTTCTGATGGAGGCGTACTTCGAGCCAAAATTCAACCTGCTGTTTGAAAACCAGCAGACCATGCTCGAGACGCTCACCCCGAAGAGCAAGACGGAAGAACTGGAAGAGGAACTTAACTTCTTGAAAGCCGTCGTTCGCTCCCAGTCGCAGAGAATAGAAGCACTTGAAAAGCGGCTTGCCTGACAGATCATACAACTGCCGTGCAAGGGCGCTTCCGGGTATACGCAATCCCAAAGCCGCGCCATACGGAGGCAGCAGTAAAGCAGGGCGCGAGATTTCCGGCACATATCGTTCCATCCTACATATCAAGCTGCTGGGGTCTGAATGGGAACAAGCAGTTTTTCAGGCGGACAAGCGGCAAATAACTTGTAGATATCCTCTTTTCGGGCGACTGTTTTTCAGACAGCCGCTCTTTTTCTATCCCTAAATTCAAGTGCTGAGATTAGGGATGGATAATCTGCGATTTCTTTCGCTGCGGCTTGTTTTCTGAACAGGGCG
>CALERM010000011.1 GCA_937907715.1 uncultured Clostridia bacterium | reverse complement strand
TGAACGATCTGGGCATCAACACCGACAACAACCCGACGGACTACGAGCGGCGCTACCAGCTGGCGCAGCTGGCCGCACAGTACGGCGACTACTCCGGGCTGCGGGAGTTGGGCATCAACCCGGATGCGGCGGATAGGTCTTATTCCGGCGGGGATACAACGCCGCGAGAGACCGAGACGACCGGACTGGATGCAAACCGGATCGCGGCGATAAAGGCGGCTTATGGCGGAACGGTTCTGACACCGGAAGAGTGGAGCCAGCTTTTGACCAACAATCCGAGCATCACCGCTGCCGACCTGACGGCGGCGGGATTTACCCAAAGCAGCGAAAAAACCGATGACAGGGTAAAGGACATGACCTCTCTCGGCTACGACGAGGATGAGGGCATCTTCGTGTGGAACGGCAAACGCTACAACTCGCCGGAGGCGCTGGCAAAGGCGCTGAACGATGCGGGACTGAGCGAGGCGGAGGAAGCGGAGATCAAACGCAAGCTCAGCGCATACGGTTTTGATTCATAAGGAGGCAGGAAATGAGCTTTGACATCCGAAAGAAAGCCGATACCGGCAAGAAGACCACAGAGAAGCAAACGACGCAGGAGAAAGAGCCTCGCTTCAATATCCGCAAGAAGACAGAGACTGCCCCCACACAGGGGGCGGTCTCCGGTGCGAAAAAACCGACAGCAACGCCAATGAAGCGAACGGAACAGGAAAAAAAGGCAACTTCCCCGATGTTCCGCCAGCGGGACGCACAGAAGAACACCGTCGCGCCGACGTATCAGAACATGATCGCGCAGAATCTTGCACAGGGGGCTTTGCAGCGGCGGGAGGCAGCTCACTATCAGGATACGAAGACTTTGCAAAAGCACACACAAAAAAACAACGAACCGACGTTCGGCGCGCGCGTGAAGAAGACGATCACGGGAGCTGGCAAGCAGTATGGCGCAGACATCGTCAACGCGGCGGGGCTTGCCTCGGCGGGACAGGGCGGCACCGCTATGTCCGGCATCTACCGCGAGCAGGTGGATGCACTGGACAAGCAGATCGCGGCGCTGGAAAAGACGCTGGAAGACCCGACGATGACGGCGCAGGACATCAAGGACACAAACGAGGCGATCGCCATTGCAAAGCAGCAGCGCGGCGTTTATGAAAAGGCGCTTACCGCCAATCAGAAAACGCCGGAGGAGGTCTACAAGATCTCTGACAAGCTATCGGACAGCGGCGCAAAGGATATTGAACAGGCAAAGAGGGGCTTGGGGGCGCTCGGCTCGCTCGCAGTAGACGTGGGCGCGGCGGGCGCACAGATGGGCGCGGATATTGCACTGGGCGCATTGACGGGCGGCGGAGCGCTCGCGCCCATGTTTGTGCGCAGCACAGGCGGAAGCGCACAGCAGGCGCGACAGGAGGGCGCGACACATACGCAGCAGGTCAACTACGGCCTTGCCTCCGGCGCTCTGAGCGT
The DNA here is from genome assembly GCA_937907715.1 of uncultured Clostridia bacterium. Lineage (GTDB taxonomy): Bacteria > Bacillota > Clostridia > Oscillospirales > Oscillospiraceae > CAG-170. The sequence goes on along the minus strand of CALERM010000011.1, from coordinate 2,246 downwards.
GGCGACCGAGAAAATATCCAACGTCGCAGCTCCATTTAAGAAAGCATTCGGCGGAGGCGTGCTGGACAGCGCCATTGAAAAAACCCTTGGGAAAATGAGCGGCAGCGCGGCAGGAAAGATCGCACTTTCGTTTCTCTCCGAGGGCAGCGAAGAAATGATCGAGGATGTTGTGCAGCCGGTGCTGCAGAGCATCTACAACGGCAAGAGCGTCGGACAGAATTACAGCGAGCTTGCATTGCAGAACGTCCTCTACGACGGACTGATCGGAGGCATTCTCGGCGGATTGGGCGGCGGCGTGGATGCTATCGGCAGCCGGAAAGCTTACAGTGACCGCGCGGCGACCGTGCAGGAAAACGCCGCACAGGGAACGGAAGAAAATAATACAGCGAGCACGAGCGTAAATACGGATACGGCGGGGCACACCGAAGCTGAAAGACAGCGCATTGCGGACTATCAGGCGGCGGCAGATTCGGGCATTGTTGCATTCGTACAGAAGGTGCGCACGCTGAAAAACCAAAAGTACAGAAACTCGGTCAGATATCCTGTTTCGAACGTGTCAGCGCGGGAAGCGTCGGCGGTACAGGAAAAGACAGGAATCAACACGGAAGGTTTTACAAATATCCTGACAGGCAGCGCCGTCGATCACATTGAAAAACGCCACGGAGCCAACGGCAGAGCGGACAGAAGCATGAGCGACCTGAACGACCTCAGCCGTGTGGGGTACATTCTTGAAAATTTTGACAGCGCTGATTTGCTCAGAAATGAGGACGGAACGCCATCTGTCAGCGACGTATGGAAAAACAGCGACGGCTCACCGGCGGCACGAATGCTTTTTACAAAAAAAGTGGACGGTGTATACTACACCGCCGTTGCAACGCCGGACAGCAACGCAGGCGTTATTGCCATCGAAAGCGCGTTTATGAGCAAGGAAAAAGGAAGCACCGGCACAGTCCTGAACATGGAGGGCAACTCCCCGCAGGTTACGTCCGAAGCGCCACAGCGCGCTGATGCTTCCTTTTCCGCTGCTACTGTAGCACAGGAGAGAGAGGGTGTCAAGCAGACTGCGGGACAAACCGAGACTGCGCAGGAACAGGCGAAAGGCGTGGTACTGCCGACGGCGGAAGAGACCGGCGGAACGGTACTGCCGACCGCTGAGCAGGCAGAAACGCAGACGCAGCAGCGCGCAACGGAGCAGCAACAGACTGCGCCGCTGAGAGAGACCATGGAGGCGGAGCAGCCGGGCGTTTTGCCGACGGCGGAGCAGGCGGAAACGCGGCAGAGAGCTGCGAGAGCCGAGACGGAAACGGAGCGCACGGGCATTCTTGCGGGCGTGGACGAGGACACCATCGCTAAGGTACAGCGCATCGCCAACATCGTGGGGCGCGAGGTGGTGTTCTTCGATGAAGGAAGAGATACGGCGGGCGGTATGCGAAACGGTAGCTACAACACGGCAACCGGCGTGATCTACATCAATGCGCAGAGCCGGAACCCGGTGGCGCAGATCATCAGCCATGAGCTGACCCACAGCATTGAATCGAGCGGGCACTACAGCGATTTGCAAAAGCTGGTATTGAACCGCATCCAGCAGACCGGCGGAGACCTGCAGGCCATGCGGCAGCAGAAGGCGGAGCTGTATGCGCGCCACGGCGAGAACCTGACGGACAACGCCGCCATTGATTCGGAGATCGTGGCGGAGTATGTGGAAAAGTATCTGCTGACCGACGAGCAGAGCATCCGCGCCATGGTGCAGCAGAACCGGACGCTGGGACAGCGTATCCTGCAGTTCATCAACGAGCTGCTGGCGAAGCTGGGCAACAGCGACGCGCAGGAGCGGGCGTTCCTGACGAAGGCAAAGAATTATTACCAGAGTGCCCTGCAGGAGACGCAGAGCAGCTTCACCACGGATATGCAGCAGAGAGCCGCTGCGCAGGCACAGAACATGGACACGCTGCAGCAGCAAATGGCGAACGGAGAAATCTCTGAAGAGGATGCAGAGGCAGCCTTCAACGACATGTACGACCCGGAGATCGACATGCAGCAGGGGCTGGGAAGATTGCAGCACAGCTATGCCGGGGCGAACGCAAACGGCGCGAACCTCGAAACCCTGCGGGAAGCGCAGGAGATGCAGGAAGCGGGTGCCGACATGGAGAGCATCCGCAAGGCGACCGGCTGGCACGAGGGTATGGACGGAAAGTGGCGGTTCGAGATCGACGACAGCAGGATGCAGCTGCGCACCGACGCGGCGG
>CALERM010000010.1 GCA_937907715.1 uncultured Clostridia bacterium | reverse complement strand
AGGGTCTCGATTTCGGAAGTCTTCATTTTCTGCCTCCAATTCTGCAACAAACTTGCGTTCGGCGCGCGTTTTATAGGCAAAGCGCAGCTTCCCGAACATGTCGGGTCGTCGGTACATCGTGCGAAGAATCGCCTGCTTTTTGCGCCAGCGGTCGACCTTTTGGTGGTCGCCCGAGAGAAGCACCTCGGGAACCTCCAGACCGTGCCAGACGTCGGGTCTTGAGTACTGCGGATACTCAAGTAACCCGTCCCAGTGGCTCTCGTCGGTGAAGCAGACCTCGTCGCCCAGAACACCGGGCACCAGACGGCTCACGGCGTCGGTGATCATCATCGCCGGAAGCTCGCCGCCGGTCAGGACAAAGTCGCCGAGGGAAATTTCCTCGTCCACGCACTCGTCAATAAAGCGCTGGTCGATGCCCTCGTAGTGCCCGCAGACGAGAACGATATTCTCATACTCGCCGGCAAGCTGCTTCGCCTTTTCCTGATGGAAGGTTTTGCCGCAGGCGGAGAGAAAAATCGTGTGGACGGGCGCGCCCACGTCGTCGCAGACCGCGCACCAGCACCGATATAATGGGTCACACTGCAAAATTGCGCCGCGTCCGCCGCCGTAGGGGTAGTCATCGACCTGATTCTGACGGTTTGTGGTGTAGTCGCGGATCTGGTGGGCGTGGATTTCAATGAGCCCCTTTTTCTGTGCGCGACCTAAAATGCTGGACTGCATCATGGCGTCTACTGCATCGGGAAACAGCGTCAGAATATCAAAGCGCATCGGTCTGCATCCCCTCAATGAGCCGCACGCGGATAAAGCCCTCGTCGATATTCCGCTCCAACACAAATTCCGGCACGGCGGGAATCATGTATTCGTGCGCGCCCTTGACGTAAAACACGTCGTTTGCACCGGTGGAGATGACCTCCTTGAGCTTTCCCAGCTCCGCGCCGGTTTCGTCCAGCACGGGAAGCTGCAGCAGGTCCTGAATGAAGATCGCGCCGTCTTCCAGTTCAATATCCGCGCGCGCAATAAAGACCACCTGATCGCGCAGCTTTGCCGCGTCCTCGACGGTGTCGATGCCTTCGAGCTTCATCAGCACGCATGTTTTCTGCACGCGCGCATCCTCCACCGCGTATTCCCGCTTTCCGAGAAAGACCCGGTCAAATTCCAGCAAAAACTCGGGGCTGTCCGCCCAGGGGAGAATCTTGACCTCACCGTGCAAGCCGTGGGTCGAGACGATTTTTCCGGTCTCCAAAAATTCCTTTTTCATCGCGTTTCCTCCGCGTTATCCAAAACTGCGCCCGATGGCGCTGCTTATCTAATATAATAGTATACCGCGAAACCGCTGTGCAGACAAGACCGAAAACAAAAAACGCACGGTTCCGGACAGAACCGTGCGTTTTTGAAACGTCAGATCAATAGCATCCGGTCGTTATCGAGCGCCTTGCCGGAAATTTCACGGAAGCGCGCCAGAAGATCGGAGACGCTCAGCGCGCTGCGATCGGCGCCCTCCACATCGAGGACAATTTTTCCCTGATTCATCATGATTGTCCGGTTGCCGAGGCTAAGGGCGGACGCCATGTTGTGGGTGATCATGAGGCAGGTGAGCTGGTTTTCTTCAACGATTTTCGTCGTGAGCGTCAGAACCTTTTCAGCCGTGCCGGGGTCGAGCGCTGCGGTGTGTTCATCCAGAAGCAGCAGCTTCGGGGGATTGTAGGTCGCCATCATGAGCGTCAGAGCCTGCCGCTGCCCACCGGAAAGAAGCCCCACAGGCTGGCTCATGCGATCCTCCAGACCCATGCCGAGAAGCGCCACACGTTCGCGCAGCTGGTTTTTCTCCTGCTTTGTCAGCCTGTGCAGCCAGCCGCCCTTTCCGGCGGCAAGCGCGAGATTTTCCTCAATCGTCATGCCGGGCGCGCTGCCGCGCATCGGGTCCTGAAAGAGCCTGCCGATCTGTTTCGAGCGCTTGTATTCGGGAGTCAGGGTAATATCCTCGCCATCGAGGACGATATCGCCAGTGTCGGTGATGAAGCTGCCGGCAATCGCGCCGAAGAGCGTCGACTTGCCCGCGCCGTTCGCGCCGATGATGGAGATAAAGTCGCCCGGGCGGACGTGCAGCGACACATTGTCAAGCGCCAGCTTTGCGTCCTGCGTGCCGGGGTTGAAGGTTTTGGAAATGTTGGTGAGCTTCAGCATATTACGCCCTCCTTGCGCGATGATGCGCCGCGCGGCGGCGGAGCATCGGCAGCTGGTCCTTGAGATACGGAATCGAAATTGCCGCAACGACGACGACCGCAGAGACGAATTTCAGCATGAACGCCGGCATATCAAAGCGCAGCGCAATCGTATAGACCAGACGGAAGACGAACGCGCCAAGCACCATGCCGAAAATCCGAAGCGGGAGCTTTCGTCTTCCGAGGAAAACATGCCCGATGAGTAAAGACGCAAGCGCGATGGTCACCATGCCGGAGCCGATGTCAATGTTGACAGATTTCTGCGACTGCGCGAGCAGGCACCCGGAAAGCGCCGTCAGGGCGTTGGAAACGCAAAGCCCGATGATCGTCGTAAACGCGGGGTTAATGGAGGACGAGCGCACCATGTCGGGGTTGTTGCCGGTGGCGCGGATGGCAAGACCGAGTCTCGTTTTGAGAAACAGCGCGAGAAACACGCAGACCAGCACCACTGCGATCACGGCGACGGCGAGCTTGTATTCTCCCGCCAGCGAGGTTTCGCTCAGCAAATCCTTCATGTCGGAAAAGACGCTTTGCGTTTTGTTCATGTTGAGAACCGACGAGCCGCCCATGACGGCGATGTTCACCGAGTAGAGCGCGGTATTGACGATGATGCCAGAGAGCAGGCTGTTGACGCCCATTTTCGTTTGCAGCACGGCGGTCACGAAACCTGAAAGCATGCCGGCAAGCATTGCCGCCGGAATCGAGAGGTACGGGTGCCCTGCAATGGCGATTGCCGCGCCGACCGTTGCGCCGAGGGTGAAGCAGCCGTCGGTCGACAGATCGCACACGCCCAGCATCGAATAGCTCAGAAACAGCGCCAGCACCGTCAATGAGCTGATCAGACCCAGCTCCAGCGCGGTCTGAACCAAACCCAGAATAGAATCCAGCGACATAGGGGTTCCTCCCAAAAAATAGATTTACAGGGGCAAGCTGCGATGAAACCACCGCAGCCTGTCGTATTTTTTACTGTACGTCGCCGAACGACTCGGCGGTCACAATGGGCTGCACCTTTGTGCAGTAGGGGGCGAACTTCTCGGACAGCTCGTCGAAGTCGATGCCGAGCTGCTCGCAGATTTCGGTGTTGATGGTTGCCGTGCCGTTGTCAAAGGTCTTGACGGGGGTCGTCGCAGGATCTGCGCCGTCGAGCAGGATGGAGGCAATCATGTTTGCAGTTTCCACACCGAGGTTTGCGTAATCCACGCCGTAGCCGAGGAACGCGCCGTTCAGGGCGAAGGAATCTGCGCCGGTGTAGTGGGGGATACCGGCTTCGGCGAAGGTTTCATAGATCGTCAGCTCGGACTTCATGACCGTGTTGTCGGTCGGAGTGAAGACAGCCTGCACGCCGTCGGAGACCAGCGCCTGCGCGGCAAGCGCAATTTCATCGACGCTCGTGCCGGTGCGCTCGATGACCTCGACGCCCTTGCCTTCCAGATATGCCTTTGCGCTTTCAATGGCGCTTGCGGCAGAGTCCTGACCGAGGTCATAGAGAAGACCGACCTTCTGAAGGTCCGGGTTCTGGACAAACATGAGGTTCATCACGGCTGCGGTATCCAGGTAGTCGGACGTACCGGTGAGGTTGCTGCCCGGGGCTTCCAGAGAGTCAACGAGACCGACGGAGACGGGGTCGGAGACGGCGGCGAAGACGACGGGTGTGCCGGATTCTTCGGTTGCCGCCTGCATTGCCATTGCGACAGGCGTTGCAACTGCGACGAGCAGGTCTGCGTTATCCGCCTGGAAGTTCGAAATGATCTGGGACATCAGGTTGGAGTCTGCGTTGCAGTTGTCGTATTCGACGTTAAATGTGACGCCCTTTTCTTCTGCAATGGCAGCGAGCTGCGACTGGATGTTTTCAACGATCTGGTTTAAGGACGCATCGTCGACGTAGTTGCAGATGCCGACGGTGTAGGATGTGCCGGAGGAAGCGGTTTCATCGGAAGCAGCGGCTTCCGTCTCTTCGGCGGCGGGCGCAGACGCGGCAGCTTCGGTGGATTCAGAAGCGGACGCGGCGGTTTCGGTTTTTACGCCGCAGGCGGCGAGCATGGAGACGGTCATCAGAGCGACCAGGATGAGGGCAAGAATCTTTTTCATTTTTATACCAACCTTTCAACTGTCAAAGTAAAAATCAATTTGTATTGCGAGAAAAGAAAACCTTACATGCGCGGCGCAAGCGCCATCGTCTGGTATAAAGCTTCATTTACAAGACCTCCCTGGAAAAAACAAAAACTCCTGTCCCGGCAAATACAATTTGCTGGGACAGGAGATAATCCTGCGGTGCCACCCGGCTTGACGCATATGCTTGCGTCCACTCATGCGTACCGATATACGCCGGCGTTTGATTACGAAGCGCCTGCTCCGTCGCACATACTCAGAACCTGCGTTCTTTTCTGATTGCCCTCAGAAGTCCATTCCATCTCAGCGCTTTCACCGCAATCCCACCATCTGCGGCTCTCTGAAGAAACCGGTTTGAGATGTACTCACTCTTCTTCAACGGTTTTCTGCATTATAGCGCTGAGGCAGGCGCTTGTCAAGAGGTGCAAAACAAAAATTTTTCAGCGAATCTGTCCGTGCCCGCGGATGATGTACTTATACGTCGACAGTGCGTCAAGCCCCATCGGACCTCTGGCGTGAAGCTTCTGCGTGGAGATACCCATCTCGCAGCCGAGCCCGAACTCTCCGCCGTCGGTGAAACGGGTGGAAGCGTTGACGTAGACGGCGGCGGAGTCGATCTCATCGAGAAAGCGCTCTGCCGCGGCTTCGTTTTCGGTTACGATCGCGTCCGAATGGTGCGTCGAATGTGCCTGCACATGCGAAATTGCCGCGTCCAGAGAGTCGACCACACCGACGGCAAGGATATAGTCGAGAAACTCCGTGTCAAAATCGCGCGCGCCTGCCTTCGTGCCGGGGATGATCTCGCGCGCCGCTTCGTCGAGCCGCAGCTCCACGGGGCAAAGCCCCGCCTGCTCGCGCGCGTCAACGAGCAGGTTCTTGAGCATCGGCAGGAAGACCCGTGCAATGTCCCGGTGAACCAGACAGACCTCCTCTGCGTTGCAGACGGACGGGCGGCTTGTTTTGGCGTTGGAGATGATGGAAAGCGCCTGCTCCAGATCTGCGTCCTTGTCCACGTACACATGGCAGATACCGGTTCCGGTTTCGATGCAGGGAACCGTCGCATGCTCGACGCACGCACGAATGAGTCCCGCGCCGCCTCTGGGAATCAGGAGGTCTACAAGCCCGCTTGCCTCCATGATCTCCGTTGCGCTGCGGCGGGAAGTGTCTTCGACGATGTTCACAATGTCGGCGTCGAAGCCTGCGCGTTCGATGCCCTGCTTCAAAGCCTCCACGATGGCGCGCGCGGAGCGGTAGGCTTCCTTTCCGGGGCGGAGCATGCAGACGTTGCCGCTTTTGATGCACAGCGCCGCGGCGTCGGAGGTGACGTTCGGGCGGCTCTCGTAGATGATGGCGACCAGCCCCAGCGGCACCTGCTTTTTGTAGATGTTCAGCCCGTTCGGGCGCGTGATTTTCTCTAAAATTCTTCCCGTGTGGTCCGGAAGGGCGGCAGCGTCACGGATGCCGGACGCCATGCCTTCAAGCCGGTCGGCGCTCAGGCGCAGCCGGTCGAGCATGACCTCGGAGATGAGTCCGCGCGCCTGCTCGAGGTCCTGCGCGTTTTCATAGAGAATCGTGTCGGCGTGCTGCATGAGACTCTCTGCCATGGAAAGGAGCAGCCGGTTTTTTTCTTCTGCACCGGCGCTTCGGATGCAGCCCCAGGCAGCCTTCGTTTTCTGTAAAAGTTCCCGTGTGGTCATTTGCCTTCCTCCTGCGGTAAAAAACGGGTGCCGACGTGCGCCCCGTCCAGAATATCATACAGGTTTTCCGGGCGGCTGCCGTTGGCGATAACCATCTCGCAGCCGGCTTCCGTCGCAATCCTTGCCGCGCGCAGCTTGGTCACCATGCCGCCTGTTCCGAGGCTCGAGCCTTCGCCGCCGGCAAGGGCGTAAATGCGCGCGTCGAGCCGCTCGACGGTATCAATCAGCCGCGCCGCAGGGTTTTTGTGGGGGTCGCTGTCATAAAGTCCGTCGATATCGGAAAGCAGGACCAGAAGGTCTGCGCCGATGGTGGACGCGACGGCAGCCGACAGCGTGTCATTATCGCCGATGACAATTTCGTCCGTGGAGACGGTGTCGTTTTCGTTGATGACCGGAAGCGCGCCGAGCTCTAAAAGCCGCGCGAGCGTGTTGTGGAAATTGCTCTTGCGGCTGCCCGCCTCCTGCAAATCCGGCGCGGTGATGAGAATCTGCGCCACGACGTGGTTATACTCGGTGAAGAGCTTGTCATAGATGTACATCAGCTCGCACTGTCCCACGGCTGCCGCCGCCTGCTTGGTCGGCATGTCGGACGGCTTGGACGGCAGGCTCAATTTGCCGACGCCCATGCCGATGGCGCCGGAGGAGACAAGAATGATCTCGTGCCCCGCGTTTTTAAGATCGCTCAGCACCTTGCACAGCCGCTCCATGCGCTGGATGTTGAGCCGGCCTGTGGGGTGGGCGAGGGTGGATGTTCCGACTTTGACGACGATTCGCATAGCAATCGCTCCTTGCTGTGACCGGGTTCCGGTTGTTTTTCGCTATTATACACCGCCCCGGTCCGTTTTGCATCCGTTTTTTGCTTGCCGGGCGTTAAAAATTTCGCAGGCGGCAAAACCGCCTGCGAAATGTTCGGAGGAGAAGCCTCTTTTTGTCAGGGCTACAGATTGTGAACCTGAAGCGCGCGGATAGCGTTGAGGACCGCGAGGACCATCACGCCGACGTCCGCGAAGATTGCCGCCCACATATCCGCCGCACCGACGGCGACAAGCGCGAGGCAGGCGAACTTCACGACGAGCGCGAAGATGATGTTCTGATAGACAATGCCGATGCACTTGCGGGAGATTTTGATTGCCTTGGCGATTTGCAGCGGCTCGTCGTCCATGAGGACGATGTCGGCGGCTTCGATTGCCGCATCAGAGCCCATCGCGCCCATGGCGATGCCAATATCCGCACGCGAGAGAACCGGCGCGTCGTTGATGCCGTCGCCGACGAAGGCGAGCTTTGCCTTGCCGGGCTGCCGGGAAAGCAGCGCCTCAAGCTTTTCAACCTTGCCCGCGGGCAGAAGGTCGGAATATACCTCGTCCACGCCCAGCTCTTTGGCGACGGACTCTGCAACCTTTTTCGCGTCGCCCGTCAGCATGACGGTCTTCGTCACGCCCGCGCGGTGCAGCTGCTCAATTGCCTGCTTGGAGTTGGGCTTGACAACGTCGGAAATCACGATGTGACCGGCGTATTTGCCGTCAATTGCCATGTGGATGATCGTGCCAACGCTGTGGCAGTCGATAAAATCAACGCCCAGCTGCTCCATGAGCTTGTGGTTGCCGGCGGCGACCGGAACGCCGTCGACTCTGGCAAGAATCCCTCTGCCGCTGACCTCTTCAATGTCCGTGACACGGCTGCGGTCGATTTCCCTGCCATAGGCGCTTTGCAGGCTTTTGCTGATGGGGTGCGACGAGGCGCACTCGGCAAGCGCCGCATATTCTAGAAGCTTTTTCTGCTCCATGGGGCTGTGATGGACGGCGCTGACCTCAAACACACCCTTTGTCAGCGTGCCGGTCTTATCGAAGACGACGGTCTTGACCTGCGAGAGTGTTTCCAGATAATTGGAGCCCTTGATCAGCACGCCTTCCTTGCTTGCTCCGCCGATGCCGGCAAAGAAGCTTAAGGGGATGCTCACGACCAGCGCGCACGGGCAGCTGGTCACAAGGAATGTGAGCGCTCGGTAAATCCACTGCTCCCACGCGGCGCTGCGGCCCATCACAAGGCGCGCCACCGGCGGAATTATTGCCAGCGCCAGGGCGCTGCAGCAAACAGCAGGGGTGTAGATGCGGGCAAACTTTGCAATGAAATCTTCCGAACGGGACTTGCGGGAGCTGGAGTTTTCGACAAGCTCGAGAATTCTGGAGACTGTCGACTCACCGAATTCCTTTGTCGTGCGGACCTTCAGAACGCCCGTCATGTTGATGCAGCCGCTGATAATCTCGTCACCGGTCTTTGCATCGCGCGGCAGGCTCTCGCCGGTCAGAGCGCTGGTGTTGAGCGTGGATGCGCCGCCTACAATTACACCGTCGAGCGGGACCTTTTCGCCCGGCTGTACGACGATGATCGAGCCGACTGCAACCTCGTCCGGGTCCACCTTCTCGAGCTTTCCGCCGACCTCGATGTTTGCATAGTCCGGGCGGATATCCATAAGCGCGGAAATATTCTTGCGGCTCTTGCCGACGGCATAGCTCTGGAAGAGCTCGCCGATCTGATAGAACAGCATAACGGCGATTGCCTCGTTGTAGTCGCCGCTTTTTTCGTAAATTGCCAGAGCAAACGCACCGATGGTCGCGACTGCCATCAGAAAGTTTTCGTCGAACACACGACCGTTTCCGATGCCCTTGGCAGCTTTTTTGAGAATATCAAAGCCGATGACAAGGTATGCGGCAAGGTACAGCGCGAAGCGGGGGATGCCTGCGACGGGGAGAACCTGCAGGGCAATGAGCATCACGGCGCAGACGAGAATGCGCGTGAGCATCTTTTTCTGTTTCTTTGTCATGGAGAACAGCTCCTCTTATCATTAAGTGAACGTTTAATCGTTCGGGCGAAAGCTGCGCCCCATCGCGGGGCGCAATTTCTGATGGCTTTTACAGCTCGATTTCGCAGTCGGGTTCGACCTTTCTGCAAGCCTTGAGAACGCCCTTCATAACTGCCTTTGCGTCCGCGCCGTCTGCAAATTCCACGATCATCTTCTGCATCATGAAATTGACGGTTGCTTTTGCAACGCCCTCGGTCTTGTTGGCGGCTTCCTCCATGAGGTTTGCGCAGTTGGCGCAGTCGACTTCGATTGCATAGGTCTTTTTCATGATGATAACTCCTTTTCAGCTTCCAATAATTAAGCGCTTGTTTAATCTTTATGGCTGTAGTATAATGCGGGTATCGAAAGAAGTCAACCTGCCCGGCGAAGACCCTTCCAAAGGGGCGAAAAGCGTTTCCGATCGGGCGAAAATGGAGGAGCAGTATGGAGCAATTGCATCTGCCGCACCATCACGGCGCGGAAACCCAGATACCGGCTTTATGCCGGGAACTGGAGAAGACGGAAAAGTTTCAGACAATTGCGGACGTGTTCCGCCAGCTGGGAGACCCGACGCGCGTGCGGATTTTCTGGCTGCTGTGCCACTGCGAGCCGTGCGTGGTCAATATCTCGGCGATGATGGACATGTCCAGCCCGGCCATCTCGCACCATCTGCGCGCGCTGAAATCGAGTGCCCTGATTGTCTCGCACCGCGAGGGCAAGGAGGTCTGCTACCGCGCTGCCGACACCGCGCAGGCAAGGCTTCTGCATCAGATGATCGAGCGCGTCATGGAGATTGCCTGCCCGGAGGAGGAAGCGCACCATGGAGCATAAGCCGTGCAGCTGCGGCTGCTGCCGGGAAAGCAGTCTTGCGCCGCACGAAACGAAGGCGGTCGACCTGTTTGCCGGTGTGCAGCTTTTTTATCTGCCGGAGGCAGCAGTCGCTGCCGCAGAGGGAAAAGAGGATGCAGTCCTGCGCGTCTATGCCTGCCGCCGGGGAAGCCTTTCGTTTGAAGCAGCGGACGGGCATGGGCGGACGGTCCACGCGGGCGAGCTTGCCGTCTGGAAGGAAGCGGGCTTTCAGGAGGGGACCATCACGCCGGACGATGGCTTCTGCGGGCTTCTGGTGCGATTCGACCTCAAAACGCTTACCGGGCAGCCGCCCGAGAGTCTCTCCGGCGCGGATGTCACGGGAGAGAGACTCTATGATCTTTACTGCGCGCGCGACGACATGACGCTTCTGCCGGCAGACGCGCAGACGGACGCGATTCTGGACATGTTTTATGCAAAGCCAGCCCGGATGGCGCGCGCATGGCAGCGGCTCGGCGCGCAGGCGCTGCTGCTGCAACTGGGCGCGACGCAGACAGACGGCGATAGAGAGCAGGAGGAGCTTTCCGAGCAGGTGCGCGCGGTGCATGCGGTTCACGCCTATCTGACGCAGCATTTGCAGACACGCGTGACGATCGAGGAGCTTTCCAGGCAGTATCTGATGAATCCCACGACGCTCAAGCAGGTGTTCAAATCGGTCTACGGCTCGTCGCTTGCCGCGCACATGAAGGAGCATCGCATGGGGCGCGCGGCGCAGCTTCTGCGGGAGACGGACGAGTCGGTGGCAGAGATTGCAAGAGCCGTCGGCTATGAGAGCCAGAGCAAATTTACCGCCGCCTTCAAGGACTATTTTGGCGCGCTGCCAAAGGAATATCGCAAAAACCATTGAGCCGGAAGCGGCGATGTGATACGATAGAAGCAAAGAAGGAAAGAGAGGTTTTTCCATGAAGGTCCTGAATTTTGGCTCATGCAACATTGACTATGTCTATCAGATGGAGCATTTTATCAGACCCGGCGAGACTGCGCCCTGCACGGCGCTGTCTGTCGGCTGCGGCGGCAAGGGACTCAACCAGTCAATTGCGCTGGCGAAGGCTGGCGTGGAGGTCTATCATGCGGGGCTTTATGGGACCGAAGGCAGGTTCCTGCTCGATAAAATGCAGGAAGCGGGCGTGGATACCAGTCTCATGCGGCTGGGCGAAGGCGCAAACGGTCATGCGATCATTCAGGTTGAGCGCAGCGGACAGAACTGCATCATTCTCTATGGCGGCACCAACCGCCAGATCACGCAGGAGTATGTCGACGAGGCTTTGTCGCACTTTGAAGCGGGCGATGTTCTTGTTTTGCAGAACGAGATCAATAACATGCCCTATCTCATGAAAAAGGCGCACGAGCGGGGCTTGCGCATCGCTTTCAACGCCGCGCCCTTCGGGCAGGAGGTCTTGTCTTATCCGCTGGAGACGGTTACGTGGCTGATTGTCAACGAGGTCGAGGGCGCGGGCCTGTCCGGTAAAACGGACTACGAAGAGATTGCTGAGGCGCTGGCGGAACAATACCCCGGCATGCGCATCATGCTCACGATGGGAAAAAGCGGCTGCCTTTACAAAGGAAACGGCGAAACGGTGCGCCTCGGTGCGTGCCATGTGGATGCGGTCGACACGACGGCAGCAGGCGATACGTTTATCGGCTACTTTGTGCGCGGCATTGTGCAGAACCTTTCCGTGCGCGACACGCTCCGGCAGGCGACGGTTGCCAGCGCCATTGCCGTGACCAGACCCGGCGCGGCGGACGCGGTTCCGGCGCTGCGCGAGGTGCTCGCCTCGCCGCTGCTGGAAACGATCTGATAAACGGACACGAAGGGGACGCAGGCGCATCTCCTTTTTGCTGCGGCGAAAACGGAAAACAAATTTCGGCAATGCCGAACGCTTTGCGCTTGCCGGGGAACGGAAAGCATGATAGACTATTGATAAAGCATTGGAACACGCGCAGGAGGCACATGGTATGGCAGAGCTTGAAACAAAAACAATTCACTCCGTGGCAAAGGCAATTCGCCTGCTGGATTTGCTGGCAGAGCGGACAAAGCCCGCAACGCTTACCGAGCTGTATCAGGCGACCGGCTGGCCCAAAAGCACCATCCATGGGCTGCTGTCTACCATGCGCGAGGCAGGGCTGATCGAGCAGACGCCGAACGGGCGCTACTGGCTCGGCATCCGCCTGTTTGAATACGGCTGCGCGGTGTCCAATGCCTGGGACATCGGCGCGATTGCCCGCCCGCATATGCAGAAAATCTGTGCGGAGCTGGGAGAATCAGTATTTTTGTCGGTCTTCGACCGTGCGGCAGTTGTGACGCTGGCAGAGGAGGAGAGCCGGGCGAGTCTTCGCGTGGTCTCCGAGGTCGGCGCGCGATTGCCGATTCACTGCACGTCGCAGGGAAAACTGTTTCTGGCAAATCTGTCGCAGGCGGAGTGCCGCAGGCTTCTTTCCATTTCCGAGTTCAAATCCTATACGCCGCATACGCTGACGTCTTCTGAGCAGCTGCAGCCCGAGCTTCAGAAAATCCGCGAGCAGGGCTATGCTGTAGAAAACGGGGAATACAAGGTTGGGCTGCGCTCGGTTTCCGCGCCGGTGCGCGACGCTTCCGGTGAGGTGCGCTATGCCATCGGTGTCGTCGGCATGTTCCGGCAGGTGTATTCCGAGGATTTCCTGCTTGCTACGCGCCTGGTCTGCGAGGCGGGCAGCGCCATTTCGCGCGCCATCGGCTACCGCCTGTAAGTGCCGGGGGATATCTGAGAAAAAACTGCCGAAGCAGAAAAAAGTGCTTGACATTTTACGCTTTATCCATTATAATCAGCCTTGCTGTTTGAGTTGCTGGTATAGCTCAGTTGGTAGAG
>CALERM010000009.1 GCA_937907715.1 uncultured Clostridia bacterium | reverse complement strand
TCGACCGTTGAAATGGGGACAACCCATGTCATCTGCAAATCGAATATAGCACTCCGCAAAACATATTGCGACAGTCGCACAGATTTTCTCTGTACGCCCAACAGCAGCGGCTCTCAAAAACCGTACCATTTCGGCGGAAGCACCTTTTGCATGCCGTCAGCGACGTTTGAGCGTCTCGGGCAGGCGACTGATTGGTTCCGCGCCTCTATATATCTTTGAATTTGACTGTTATTTCGTTGTTCACAGGCTGTGCTGTGATTTGTGCATAGTATAGCACCGTTTCTGGACAAATCAAGCCTTTTCTGCAAAAAATCCATTTTTTTACGAAGGCTATGAATATGAGACAAAAAACCGTACAAAAGTTTGTGCAATGCGCCGAACTATCGATTTCCCCGGTCGAAGTGTGTCAGGTCCTTGATCACCTCGCCCGCGGCAATGAGTCCCACGACGGAGGGGACAAACGCGGTTGAGCCGGGGATATCGCGGCGGTCGGTGCATTTTCTGGCGGTGCCCGGCGGGCAGATGCAGTGGCTGCGGCAGCTGATGGCGGCGTCCTCCACGGGGCGGATGGGCAGTTCGCGGGAGTAGACGACCTTCAGGTGCTCCACGCCGTTTTTGCGGCAGAGCTGGCGCATGACGCGCGCGAGCGGGCAGACGGCGGTTTCGAAAATATCCGCCACGCGAAAGGCGGTGGGATCCATCTTGTTGCCCGCGCCCATGGAGCTGATGATCGGAACGCCCGCCTGCTTTGCGGCAAGCACCAGCCCCAGCTTGCCCGAGACGGTGTCGATGGCATCGATCACGTAATCAAACTGCGTGAAATCGAACTGCGACGCTTCTGCGGGCAGGAAAAACGTCTTGTACGTCGTCACCTGACAGCTGGGGTTGATGGCGTGAATACGCGCCTGCGCCACGTCGACCTTGAATTTTCCGACGGTCTCGCGCGTGGCGAGAATCTGGCGGTTGACGTTGGTCAGGCACACCCGGTCGTCGTCGATCAGATCGAGCGCGCCCACACCGGAGCGCGCCAGCGCCTCTACGGCATAGCCGCCGACGCCGCCGATGCCAAAGACGGCGACACGGCTTCGGGCAAGGGCTTGCATCGCCTCGCCGCCGAGCACCAGCTGGGTTCTGGAAAACTGATTGAGCATGAAAGACCTCCTTGCAGAGTCGCAAAATGGTTCCGGACACGCCGACCGCCCGCACCGAAGGATGGTGCAGGCGGCTCGGTGCTGATAGAATGTTGGGGTCGCAAAAAGAGAGGAAATATAAATAGGGGGATGAATTGGTAAAATCAGTTGAGGCGCAGCTTTTTTGACAGCCTTAGACGGCTGCGAAGCCCTTTTCGAGGTCAGCGAGGATATCGTCGATATGCTCGGTGCCGATGGAAAGGCGGATGGTCGACGGGGTGATGCCCTGATCGAGCAGCTCCTGCTCGGTCAGCTGGGCATGCGTCGTGGTCGCCGGATGGATGACCAGGGATTTCACGTCCGCGACGTTGGCAAGCAAAGAGAAAATCTCCAGGTGGTCAATGAACCGGAACGCAGCTTCCTGCCCACCCTTGATTTCGAAGGTAAAGATGCTCGCGCCGCCGTTCGGGAAGTAGCGCTCATAGAGCGCATGGTCGGGATGGTCGGGCAGGGACGGATGGTTGACCTTTTGAACCTTCGGATGATTTTTCAGGAAGTCTACGACCTTCTTCGTATTTTCCGCGTGCCGCTCAAGCCGCAGAGACAGCGTCTCCGTGCCCTGCAGCAGCAGGAAGGCGGCAAACGGGGAAATCGCCGCGCCCTGATCGCGAAGAAGAATTGCGCGCACATAGGTTGCAAATGCCGCAGGACCTGCCGCGTCGACGAACGAAACGCCGTGGTAGCTGGGGTTCGGGTCGGCAATCAAGCCGAATTTGCCGCTGGCGCGCCAGTCGAACTTGCCGGAGTCGACGATGATACCGCCAAGCGTCGTGCCGTGACCGCCGATGAACTTCGTCGCCGAGTGAACCACGATGTCCGCGCCATGCTCGATCGGACGGATGAGATACGGGGTGCCGAAGGTATTATCGACCACGACCGGAAGATTGTGCTTGTGCGCAATTGCGGAAATGGCGTCGATGTCGGGAATGTCGCTGTTGGGGTTGCCCAGCGTTTCGAGGTAAACTGCCTTTGTGTTCGGCTGGATTGCCGCTTCGACCTCGGCAAGATCGTGCGCGTTGACAAACGTGGTGGTCACGCCGAAGGCTTTGAGTGTATGGGCAAGCAGGTTATATGTGCCGCCGTAGACGGTCTTCTGGCAGACGATGTGGTCGCCCTGCTGCGCAAGCGCTTCAATCGTATAGGTGATTGCCGCCGCGCCGGAGGCAACTGCCAGACCTGCAACGCCGCCTTCGAGCGCAGCGATGCGCTTTTCAAAGACGTCCTGCGTGGAGTTGGTGAGCCGACCGTAGATGTTGCCCGCGTCGCGCAGCGCGAAACGGTCTGCCGCATGCTGGGCATTGTGGAAGACGTAGGAAGTGGTGGCGTAAATCGGAACGGCGCGGGAATCGGTGGCGGGGTCCGCCTGCTCCTGACCGACGTGCAGCTGTAAGGTTTCAAAATGATACTTGGACATGACAATTCTCCTTCTTTGATTCGATATCTGGTTGGTTGCGGACGGTTTTACAGGATGGCTGCAATTGTCACATTCGTCCGTTGCGGAAGTTCGCCCGGAGCAGCGTTTCAAAGATGGATTTCATGGTGTTGTCCTCCAAAATGTTTATCCTATCTGTCTACTATCCTGGTAGGTTGGTAAAAGAATAGCACGAAGAACCGCTCCTGTCAAGCGGTTCTTCCAAAAAAGTTTCGGAAATTTTGGCAGGTGTTCACAAAAGGGCAGCAGCGCACCGCATGTCAAAGGGATTCGGCGAGAGATTTTGATGCTGAACAAAGTTTGGAATGCGGAGGAATACTTTGTGTATTTCCCGCGTTCCAAACTGCCGGGCAGCGCCGAAAGATCCGTCGAAGCCCGCAGACATGCGGTGCGCTGCTCCCTATATTACATAGTCGCCGCCGCTTTCGACCTGCATGAGGTCGCGAATCGTGATGCCGTCAAAATAGGAAAGCGTCATTTCATAGTATTTCTGCCACATGGGAAGCGTCCGGCAATACGGCGCGCGCGGGCAGGTGTTGGTTGGCGTGGACAGGCACGCCACAGGCGCGAGGTCCACCTCGGTCAGGCGCAGGATGTCTCCGATGCGGTAGCGTTCCGGCTCCATGGTCAGCCGGTAGCCGCCGCCCTTTCCGTGCTGCCCCTCGACCATATTCGCCTTGCTCAGCAGCGGCATGATTTTTTCCAGATACTTGAGCGAAATTTCCTGCCGCCGGGCGACTTCTTTCATGGGCGTAAACGCCTCGCCGCGATGCTCGGCAAGATCAATGAGTACGCGGATGGCGTAGCGTCCTCTTGTGGAAATCATAAAAGCGCCTCCTTATCACTCGGCTCGAACGCGCGGGAAATCACGCCGCCGCCGAGGACGATATCTCCGTCATACAAAACCGCGTACTGCCCGGGCGTCGGCGCGCGCTGCGGCTCGTCGAAAACCAGCTGCACGCTGCCGTCTTCCAGCACGGTGACGCAGACCGGCTGCTCGGGATGGCGGTAGCGAAGCTTTGCCTTGCAGCGGAAGACCGTTTCCTGCGCGCTGCCCGCAATCCAGTGCATTTGCGTTACCAGCACGCCGCGATGGAACAGGTCTGCGCTCTCGCCCAGCACGACGGTGTTGTCTTCCGGGCGGATTTCACAGACGTAGTATTTCTGCGGCAGGCTCAGACCCAGCCCGCGGTGCTGCCCGACGGTATAGCGGATGATGCCGTTGTGACGACCCAGAATTCTGCCGCTTTTGTCCACAAAGTTGCCCGGCTCTGCCTTTTTGCCGGTGCGCAGCTCGATGATTTTCGCATAGTCGCCGTCCGGCACGAAGCAGATGTCCTGACTGTCGGGCTTGTCGGCGTTGATGAAATCCGCCTCGCGCGCCAGATCTCTTGCCTCGGTTTTCCGCAGCGCACCGAGCGGGAAGAGCGTCCGCGCCAGCCGCTGCTGCGTCATATCGTAGAGCACGTAGCTCTGGTCCTTCGTCTCGTCGAGCGCCTTGCGCAGCTGATACTGCCCGTTTTCAAACGTGATGCGCGCATAGTGCCCCGTTGCGATGTGGTCGCAGCCGAGAATTTCCGCTCTTTGATAGAGCTTGTCGAACTTCATGTAGCGGTTGCAGTCGATGCAGGGATTCGGCGTGAGTCCGGCTTCATAGGAGCGGACAAATTTATCGATAATCTTCTCTCCGAAATCGTCGGAGAAATTAAAAACATAGTAGGGGATGCCGAGCTTGTAGCAGACGCTTCTCGCGTCTTCCACATCGTCGAGCGAGCAGCAGGTGTGTGCGCGCGGTATGCCGGCGTCTTCGTTGTGATAGAGCTTCATCGTCGCGCCGATGCACTCGTTGCTGTCTTTGCACAAAAGCCCCGCCGCGACGCTCGAGTCTACGCCGCCGCTCATGGCAATCAGAATCTTCATCTGTCGTTGCCTCCATTCCGGTCCGGATTCCCGGACCATCCCAGTGTGTTGATCTTATTATATAACAAAGCGGCGGAAAAGGCAAAGCCTTTTCCGCCGACAGGTCAAACGTTTCGCTTTTCTATGATTTTTTCTTTGAGCGCACCGGTTTTGCGCTCCAGAAATACACCAA
Source organism: uncultured Clostridia bacterium (assembly GCA_937907715.1). Classification (GTDB taxonomy): domain Bacteria; phylum Bacillota; class Clostridia; order Oscillospirales; family Oscillospiraceae; genus CAG-170. The sequence goes on along the minus strand of CALERM010000009.1, from coordinate 7,311 downwards.
GAATCGAGAGATTGCGGAAGATGGACTCTGCGGCAAAAGCAAAAACGACCATCAGCAGCACGCAGATTTTCGACATGTCGCTCAGTGCGAACAGCTGCTTGAGGAAGATGCCGCAGAAGATCAGCCCCGCAGCATTGAGGATGATAATCGCGTACTTCATTTTGGTGAGGGGCTTGCTGATGCGGATCAGGATCATGAAGCCGACCACGGCAAGAAGCATTGTCGCCGCCGTTGCGATATCGCCGTCCGTGAGCCCGAAGACCTCGCCGCAGACGACAAGCGCGCCGACCGCCAGAACGTCTGTCAGCGCGGCGGGAAGCGCGCGCAGCAGCACCTTTTTGAGGAAGCTTCCTTCAATGCGCGCATGGTTCGGCTCCAGCGCCAGCAAAAAGCCCGGGATGCCGATGGTGAACATCGCAATCAGAGACACCTGCGCGGGCTCGAGCGGATAGGTGATGAACGAGACCGCCGAGAAGACGGAAAGCAGCAGAGAAAACAGGTTCTTGACCAGAAACAGACTTGCCGAGCGCTCGATGTTATTGACCACGCGCCGCCCTTCGAGCACCACGTCCGGCATGCGGGCAAAATCGGAATCGAGCAGTACGACCTGCGCCGCCTGTGCGGCAGCCTCGCTGCCGGACGCCATCGCGACCGAGCAGTCGGCGTCCTTCATCGCCAGAATGTCGTTGACGCCGTCGCCCGTCATGGCAACCGTGTGACCGGCTGCCTGCATGGCGCGCACAAGCTGCTGCTTCTGCGCGGGCGTGACACGGCCGAAGACTGTATAGTGTTCCGCCGCGCGGGCGAGCTGCTCGTCGGTAATAAGGCACGTGGCGTCTACAAATTTATCTGCGTTTTCAATGCCCGCCTGCCGGGCAATTTCCGAAACGGCGCGGGCATTATCGCCCGAAATGACCTTGACTGTGACGTCCTGGTCCTTGAAGTAGGCGAAGGTTTCCTTCGCGTTTTCGCGGATACGCCCGGTCAGAACCGCGTAGCCCAGCGGCTCGGGCGCGTCCTGCCCGCGCGATTTTGCCAGCAGCAGCACGCGCAGTCCGCGGTCCAGATAGGGCTTGAGTTCTGCCGCCACGGCGGCGTAGGTCGTCTTCAGCACGAACTCCGGCGCGCCGAGCAGATACGTGCCCGTCTCGAAGGTGACGCTGGAATATTTCCGGCTGGACGAGAACGGCTGGACATCGAGCGCGATTGCCGCCTGCTGCGGATGCGCGAGCCGGTGCGCCTCGGAAAATGCGCGCAGCGCCTGCATGGTTTCGTTTGTGTCCTGCACGGCGAGGCAATAGTCGGTGAGAAGCGCCGAAAACGCTTCATCGGTAAATTCACCGGTTTTCGCGCTCTGCACGGCGTGGACCTCCTGCACGCACATGCCGGGCTCGGTGATGGTGCCGGTTTTGTCGACACACAGCACATCGACCCGTGCAAGCGTTTCGATGCTCTTCATGTCGTGGAGCAGCACCTTGCGCCGCGCAAGGCGCATGGTACCCAAAACCAGCGCGATGGTTGTGAGCATGTAAAGCCCCTCGGGGATCATGCCGATGACGGCGGCGATAGCGGACACGACGCTTTTTTGCAGGGTTTCTCCGGAATAGAAGTAGCTCTGCGCAAATAAAATGAGACCAATCGGGATGATCGTAAAGCCAATCCATTTGACGATGCGGTTGATCGAGCGGATCATTTCCGACTGCTCGCCCTCGGAAACTGCCTTCGCCTCGCGCGTGAGCTTAGCGATATAGGATGCGTCTCCGACGCGGTCGAGCCGGGCATAGCATCTGCCCGCGACGACGAAGCTGCCGGAAAGCAGGCTGTCGCCCGGCGTTTTTTCAATTTCATCGCTCTCTCCGGTCAGAAGCGCCTCGTTGACCTGCACGCTGCCATCTAAAACCGTGGCGTCTGCCGGAATCTGGTCGCCTGCGGAAAGAATCACCACGTCGCCCTGCACCAGCTCTCCCGCGGCAAGCTGACACTCCAGCCCATCACGCAGCGCGACGGCATGCGGCGCATGCAGAAGACTCATTTTGTCCAGAATCCGCTTGGCACGCAGCTCCTGGAAGATGCCGATGAGCGTGTTGCCAATCACAACCGGCAGGAACGTCAGGTTGCGGTAGGAGCCGACGAGGCACAGAAGCACCGCAATGACGGCGAAAATCAGGTTGAAAAACGTCAGGGTATTGGAGCGAAGGATTTCGCCGGCGGATTTTCCGCCGGGGTCACTTTGCCGGTTGGAAAGACCCTGCGCCGCACGCGCGTCCGCCTCCGCAGAGGAAAGACCGCGCAGAGCAGGAGAGTCGGGGGTTTGCTGCTGCATAAAAACATTCCTTTTCCGGTCCGCGAAAAGTCTGGACCGCATTTCGATGCTCGGATTCTGCACAAATGGCAGGCGTTTGCCTCATTTTAGTTCCGCTGCGCGCAATCGTCAAGATTTTCCGGCATAGTTTTACAGTTTCGTTACACTTGCCTCGCGGGTACGCAGAAAAAACATACTTGACAAGTGGGGAAGAAGCTGGTATGATGGCATCAAGTTAAATAACTCTAACTCATACGGAAGCAAAAAAGACTTTTCCAATGCGTCTGCGGACGCATATTTTTCAGATCAATGGTTAAACTACTCTAACCAAAGAAGGGAGCATCTTATGAGCATTGTGATTCTCGGCGGCAACGAGTGTATGGAGCGCCGCTACAAGGACCTGTGTGACAGCTATCGGTGTCAGAGCAAAATCTTTACGAAGCCCGGCGGCGGTCTGCGCAAAAAAATGGGCAGAGCCGATCTGATGATCTTTTTCACCAGCACGATGTCCCACAAGATGGTGCAGGGCGCGATGAGCGAAATCAAGGGACAGAACACGGTCATTGAGCGCTGCCACAGCAGCTCGCTTTCCGCGCTGCGCGGGATTCTGGAAAAGCACGTCGGGAGCCCCGCGTAATATGCCGGAGGAACTTGTTGTGCGCCAGTGCGCGCCCACGCTTGCAGGCATCAAGACCGGCAGCCTCTTCCGCGCGGCGTATGAAGACAAACAGGCGCTGCTCGGACAGATCCGCAGCATCAACCAGCGCCTGCGCGAGAAGGGCTTGTGCCTGCTGCCGCTGCGCTTTCGAAACGGCAACGCGCTGTTGTATCTCTATCGCCCGGAGCGGCTGAAAGCGGATCTTGAAAACGAGCTGGCGCGCCGGACGCTCGGAAACGCCGGCTATGCTGACAAGAACCCCGGACGGTGTGTGGGAACGCTCATCCGCCGGCTGCAGGACGAGGCGGAATTTCCGCACGAGATCGGGCTGTTTCTGAGCTATCCGCCCGAGGATGTGCAGGGCTTTATTGAGCATCACGCGCGCGATTTCAAGCTCTCGGGACTGTGGAAGGTCTACGGAGACGAGGCGTATGCGCGCGCGGCATTTGCAAAATATAAAAAGTGTACCGATATCTACTGCCGCAGCTGGCGCGCAGGCTCGAGTCTGGAGCGCCTTGCCGTGGCAGGCGAAAATCTGGCATGATTTCAATCAGAAAGGAAAACGTATTATGAAAAAGACAGCGGTTGTATTTTGGAGCGGCACGGGCAATACAGAGTCCATGGCGAATGCGGTTCTCGAGGGCATGAAATCAGCGGGCGCGGAGGCGGAGCTTTTCACCTCCGAGCAGGCGGACGCCGACAAGCTTGCAGGCTTTGACGCCATCGCGTTCGGCTGCCCCGCCATGGGCGCGGAGGAGCTCGAGGAGACCGAGTTTGCCCCCATGTTTGACGCCGTCAAGGGCTCTCTTTCCGGTAAGGACGCCGCCCTGTTCGGCTCGTATGGCTGGGGCAACGGCGAGTGGATGCGCACCTGGGAGGATGACTGCAAGGCAAACGGCATGAAGCTGGTCTGCGACAGCGTCATCTGCTGCGAAGCGCCCGACGACGAAGTTTTAGACGCCTGCCGCAAGCTCGGCGGCGAGCTGGCAAAATGAAATAGTCCCCGGCATCCCCGGCACACAATTACCCTTCCTCTTTGTGTGCCGGGGATTTTTTGCGCCTTTTGATTGACAAAACGCCCGCTTCCGGCTAAAATTGGGACGATTCCGGTAAAGACGGATATGGAGGAGGCGGCTGCGATGGAGGTTACAGTACAGGAGCTGGCACAGTGGGAGCCGGGCAGCTACGTGACGGTTGACATGCGAAGCGAGGAAACAAGGGCATACGGCATGCTGCCGGGTGCGGTTCCGATTTTGCCGGACGCACTTTCTTCGTTTGCGGCGCAGAACCGCGGGAAAAAGCTGGTGCTTTACTGCGCGCACGGAGAAGCGAGTCTGGACGCGGCGCAGGCGCTGCGCGAACAGGGCTTCGAGGCATACAGCCTGGCGGGGGGATATCTGGCGTGGCTGCGCGAGGAGCTGGCGCGGCAGGATGACGAGCAGACGCGGCTTCGCGTGGAGACGAGCCTTCGCAAGCGCTTTCGTGAAAAGATCTGGTGCAACTTTACAAAGGCGGTCCGGCGGTATGAGCTGGTGCAGCCGAACGACCGCATCGCCGTGTGCATCTCCGGCGGCAAGGACTCGATGCTGATGGCGAAGCTGTTTCAGGAGCTGAAGCTGCACAATAAATACCCGTTCGAGGTGAAATTCCTCGTCATGGACCCCGGCTACAGCCCGGCAAACCGGCAGATCATCGAGGGCAATCTGCGCAGGCTCGGCATTGAAGCAGAGATTTTTGAGACGGATATTTTCGGCTCCGTTTACAATGTGGAAAAATCGCCCTGCTATCTCTGCGCGCGCATGAGAAGAGGCTATCTCTACAGCTTCGCGCAGAAGCTCGGCTGCAACAAGATTGCACTGGGACACCACTATGACGATGTCATTGAGACGATTCTCATGGGCATGCTCTGGGGCGCGCAGGTGCAGACGATGATGCCGAAGCTGCACAGCACGAATTTTCCCGGCATGGAGCTCATCCGCCCGATGTATCTGATCCGCGAGGAGGATATCAGGACGTGGCGCGACGCGAACGAGCTGCACTTTATCCAGTGCGCCTGCCGCTTCACCGATACCTGCACGACCTGCCGCCCGAACGAGGAAGCAAAATCGAAGCGGCAGCAGGTCAAGCAGCTGATCCGGGAGCTGAAAAAGACAAACCCCGATGTGGAGGCGCATATTTTCCGGAGCATGGAGAATGTCTGCCTGGATACTGTCATTGCCTATAAAACCGGCGGGCGGAAAATTTCATTTCTGGAGAACTACGACAAAGCGCCCGAAAATCGTGACGCGGACTGAGTTTCCTCTTTACGAATCAGAAAAAGTATGTTACAATGCGGCGTCTTCCATTTTTGATGCTCCAGCGAGGTGAACGCTATGAATATTGTATCGACTGCCGCGCAGGCGACTGCACTCTCGTCCGGAAACGTGCTTGTCCGGTCGGCGGCAGTGTTTGTGATGTCCATGCTGCCGTTTATTGAAAACAAGGGCGCGATTCTTCTTGCCGCCGCCCTGAAGCTCAAGTGGTATGAGTCCTATCTTCTGACCTGTATCGGCTCGTATCTTCCGGTGCCGTTTCTGCTGCGGATGAAAAAGCATGCGCTGGGGCAGAAGGAAACCAGCCCCCGGCTGCTGCGAAACGCCCATCAGGCGCTGGAAAAGCATGAGGCGCAGCTCAAAAAATACGGTCCTCCGGCGCTGTTTGTCGTCGTGTGCATTCCGCTGACGGGGGTCGGCTGCTGGATTGGCGCGATGCTCGCGCGGCTGACGGAGATGGACGAAAAGCGTGCGGCGCTGGCAATTTTCGGCGGCACGCTTGTGTCGGGGCTTTTGACGGTTCTCGGCGTATACGGGCTGATCGGCGGACTGCAATATCTGCTGCGCTGAGGTGCAAATGCGGGCGATTTTTCGGGAACATACAGAAAATTTGTATAATTTCGGAAAAATTGCCCCAGATTCCTCCTCAATTCTGTGGAAATTTCCATGTGTTTCCCCATTGACGCAGTAGGTAAATTGGTGTATGATAGCAGCAACGAATTTGAGCATATTCTTTTTGGAAGGAGGCAAACACAATGACGTTCCGTTACACCATTGCTAAGAACAACATGATGATGCGAATGTTATTCTCCCGGGCATGTAACATGGCCAGGTGCTTCGGCATGCGTTGCTGTTCGCCTGAGAATAACGCTTGATTGAGCGTGAAAGCCATTTGCCCGGGAGCTTCCGAAAGCCCCCGGTTTTTTGCTGCTCAAATTTGTGCGAAAAAATCAAATGCTTTTTCTGATAAAAAGGAGTGTATCATAATGAAACAGTATAAAAAGCTGATCGCGCTGGCGCTGGCGCTTGTTCTGAGCCTGTCTTTCGCCGCCTGCGCTGCAAAGACTGAAACTGCCGCTTCGACCGAAACGGCATCCACCGAAACGGCATCCACCGAAACCGCATCCACCGAAGCTGCATCCGATGAAACCGCTTCCGACGCTGTCGAAAGCAAGGGCACCATCACCGTTGCAGCAAGCCCCACGCCGCACGCCGAGATTCTCGCGCAGGCAAAGCCCATCCTCGAGGCGGAAGGCTGGACGCTCGAGGTCACGGAATTCCAGGATTACGTGCAGCCGAACCTCGTCGTGGAAAGCGGTGAGTTTGACGCCAACTACTTCCAGCACATCCCGTATCTGGAGAACTTCAACAAAGAGCAGGGCACGCACCTGGTAAACGCGGGCGGCATCCACTATGAGCCGTTCGGCATCTATCCGGGCACCAAGTCTTCTCTGGATGACATCGCCGAGGGCGACACCATCGCCGTTCCGAACGACACCACCAACGAAGCGCGGGCGCTGCTGCTTCTGCAGGACAACGGCATTCTCAAGCTCAAGGACGGCGCGGGTCTGACCGCAACGGTTCTGGACATTGAGGAAAACCCCTACAACGTGGAGATTCTCGAGCTCGAAGCGGCGCAGGTTCCGCGTGTGAAGGACGAGGTCGCCTACGTGGTTCTCAACGGCAACTACGCGCTCGACGCCGGCTTCTCCGTGGCAAAGGATTCGCTTGCCTATGAAAAGTCCGACTCCGATGCGGCAAAGACCTATGTGAACGTCATCGCCGTGAAGGAAGGCAACGAAGACTCCGAGAAGATCAAGGCGCTTGTCGCCGCTCTCAAGTCCGACACCATCCGTCAGTATATTATCGACACCTATGACGGCGCGGTCGTTCCGTTTGACGACTGAGACTACAGCACAGAGCGCACCCGAAATTCGGCTGCGCTCTGTTTCCCTGTCTAAAAATATTGCCGGATCCTTCAAAATCCGGCAGAAACGAGGAATTTGATGAAACCGGTCATTCGATTAGAGCATATTGAG
>CALERM010000008.1 GCA_937907715.1 uncultured Clostridia bacterium | reverse complement strand
ACAGTATTAACAGGGCTTCTACACAGCTATTCCATGTGAGGAATCTTATCCCGACGATGAAGCCGCTCGATATGCCGAAGAAGGATGCGGCGAAGAGCGAAGCCGCTCCGGCTGCTCCGGCAAAAGAAGAAGTCATCGACTTCTCCAAGGTCGAGATTGAACCGCTGTTCAAGGACTTCGTGGACTTCGAGACGTTCTCGAAATCCGACTTCCGCGCCGTCAAGGTCAAATCCTGCGAAGCGGTCAAAAAGTCCAAAAAACTCCTGAAATTCGTGCTGGATGACGGAACTGGCAAGGATAGAATCATCCTTTCCGGCATTCATGAATATTACGAGCCGGAAGAATTGGTCGGCAAGACCTGCGTCGCCATCACGAATCTGCCCCCCCAGACCCATGATGGGTATCGACTCCTGCGGTATGCTGATCTCCGCCGTTCACCATGAGGAAGGCGTTGAAAAGCTGCATCTTCTGATGCTCGATCCGCACATTCCCGCGGGTGCGAAAATGTATTGATATGACGACTCCCCGGCAGGTTGGACTATCCGACCTGCCGGGGAGTTTTTGCTCTTATCCGTTTGTAAAATGGTACGAATGACCGGGATCGTACGCCATTTTGTTGCTCTCAGAGATGAAGTCCATGAAGCGCTTTGCTGCCGACGTCGGCGTCACGCCCTGGAGCGTACACATCGTGACTGCGCGCGGCGGAATGGTGAAATCGGTCCGCAGCGGCAAAATAACGCCTCTGCCGAGTCCTGACTGAGAAAACTCCTCCGTCACACACGCGACACCCAGCCCAATTCTGGCAAGGGAAATGAGCAGATTGTGGGACCCCAGCTCAATTTCCGGCTGAATCGTTACGCCGTGCTGCTGAAAATACTGCTCGAGATACAGCCGCGAGCTTGCCTTTCGCTCCAGCAGAATCAGTGGGAATGCCGCAATCTCTTCCATGGAGTACGCATGCGAAAAATCGCACGGGTAGTCCGGCGCAGCAACGAAAATCGTGTGCGTATCCACGCAGTGGCGCACATCGTAGACCGCCGGGTCCTGATCGTCGCTGGCAAAGGCGATATCCACCTGCCCGGCGTGCAGATAATCAAGCACCATGTGGCTGGTCCCGTTCAGAATCCGGATGCGGATGTCCGGATAGTCCCGGTGAAACGCCTCAAGCCTGGACAGAAGATACGTCTTCGTCACCGTGTCGCTGGCTCCAATGATCAGCTCCCCCGTCAGCAGCTGCCGCGACTGCGCCAGCTTCTCTTCCCCGCTCTGAATCAGTCCCAGCGCATGGGAGATATATTCCTGCAGGAGCTTTCCCTCGCTGGTTAAATACACGCCCTTCGTGCTGCGCGAAAACAGCCGCACCTGCAATTGCTCTTCCAGCTGCTTGATCGACTGGCTGACCGCGGACTGCGAAATAAACAGGTTCTGCGCGGCAGCGGAGATATTTCCCATGCGCGCCACCTCATGGAACACCCGGTATAGTTCGAGCTTGACTGCCATCGTGATTCCCTCCGTCATTAGAAATTCTAATATTCAAAATTACACATATCTATTTTACTTATCTCCGTTTTTTGATTATAATGAAAGTATCTGCGAATGTCCAGAAAATTTTTCAGGAGGTTTCTCATGCTCATCCGATCTGCGGAACAGGATATCGAACGGGTTATTTATACCGAAAAGGCAATTGCCGCGCGCGTCGAGGAAATCGGCACGGAGCTGACCCGCCGTCTGGGCGACAAGCGCCCGGTGCTGGTGTGCGTCTTGAAGGGTGCATCGTTTTTCTACATTGATCTGTGCCGCTGCATGAACTGCGCCATCGACATGGATTTCATCTCCGTCTCGAGCTACGGTGCGGGCGCGCAGTCTACAGGCGTCGTGCGTCTGATCAAGGACCTGGATAACAACATCACCGGGCGCGACGTCGTGATCGTCGAAGACATCATCGACTCGGGTCTTACCATGCACTATCTCAAGGAGCTGCTTTCGGCGAGAAAGCCCGCGTCCATCACGACCGTCTCCTTCCTCGACAAGGCAGCCTGCCACGACAAGAGTCTCAAGACCGACATCTGCGGCTTTGAAATTCCGGACGAATTCGTCGTCGGCTACGGTCTGGACTATGCCAACTATTACCGCAATCTGCCCTACATCGGCGTCCTGCGTCCGGAGTGCTATCAGTAAATGAACAGGCGGAGTCTGCCGGCTCCGCTTCTTTTCATGGTACGCCGATACGTCATTTCGCCGCATAACGATTTCGTTTTTATCGAATTTTTGTCTTGTTTTTTCCCGTTTCGCCTCTTGACGAAAGCGGTCAGAAATGATAGCATCAGTGTACAGACAAGTTTGCACTGTCCGCCCTTGCGTCAGTTGGCAAGGGCACACACGGTTTTTCGCGGGGCAAAACAGCGCCTGGCGTCGTTAATCCTCGTCGATGGGCGTCAGCCCATCTTCCTCGTCTGCCTGCCCAGCCGCCGTT
>CALERM010000007.1 GCA_937907715.1 uncultured Clostridia bacterium | reverse complement strand
GGATTTCAAAAGGGTCGCAACCCTTTTGTTTTGTTGCGCGACAAGCGCAACATCAGCAACTTCTTCCCGGCGGCTCGACACGGCGCTTCTTTGCGCAGCTAAGAAGCGTGGGGTCGAAACCTACCCGGCTGGCAGGTCTCTGCCAGTTAAAACTGGCGCCTGCCGCCACGCCCGGCAATAAATTCCCCCGCTGCCGGCAGGCAGCAAAACAAAAAACATATTTTATAGAATAACAGGAGAAATCAAACTATGTGGTTCTGGCTTTCAATCATTACCCTCCTCTGCTGGAGCGGCTCGGATCTTTTTTCGAAAATCGGCTGCCGCGACGCATCCGACAAAAACGCGCACCTGAAAATGGTCGTCGCCGTCGGCGTCGTGATGGGTCTGCACGCAGCGTATGAAATTTTCATCGGCGGCACGGTCGTGACGTGGAACGTCATCTGGACGTATCTGCCGGTGTCGCTGCTTTACATCTCGTCGATGACGCTCGGCTATGTGGGACTGCGGTACATCGAGCTTTCCATCTCGTCTCCGATCTGTAATTCCTCGGGCGCGCTGGTGGCGGTTCTGTGTCTCATTACGGGAACGCTCGACGAATCCATTCAGGGCGCGATGCGCTGGGCGGTCGTCGGCGCGGTGGCGCTGGTGTGCATCGGCGTCATTGGTCTGGGCGTTGTGGAGTCGCGCGAGGACGACGAGCTGCGCCGCGCGCGGCAGGAGGCGTCCAACTACCGCTACGCAAAATCGTGGCTCGCCCTCTGCCTGCCGGTTGCATATTGCCTGCTGGACGCAGCGGGGACATTTGCCGATTCTCTCGTTCTGGAGACGCTCGATGAGGACGCGGCAAACTGCGCGTATGAGCTGACGTTCCTGTTTGCGGCAGTGTGCTGCTTTGTCTACGTAAAATTCGTCAGGAAGGACAAATTCATCCCCAAAATGGAAGCGCCCAAGTACATTGGCGCGGCGTTCGAAACCGCCGGTCAGTTCGCGTACATCTACGCCATCGGCGATCAGGCACACGTCGCGCTTGCCGCGCCGATTATCTCGGCGTACTGCGTCGCGTCCGTCCTCTGGAGCCGGATTTTCCTGAAGGAAAAGCTCTCGTGGAAGCATTACGCCATGATTGCGCTGGTTGTCGCGGGCATTGTGCTGCTCGGCGTGTTCGACATTTAACAGCGCCAACCGGCAATTTATGCAAAACAGACAAACCGCCGGAAGACCCCGGCGGTTTTTTCATGCAGCATTGCTTCTTTACATTATCGCGTTAGCATGGTAAAGTATCACCATGATAAATAACTACTACGTCAAACCAATCAGGAGGAACAAACCATGAAAAAGATGATCGCAATGCTGCTTGCCTGCATGATGATTTTTGCCTGCACCGCATGCGCCGCCAAGACCGAAACCGCAGCTCCCGCAGAAGAAACCCCTGCCGCCGAAACCGCAGCGGCTGAAACGCCCGCCGCAGAAGAAGCCGAAGAAGCTCCCGCCGAACAGACCGCCGCAGACAGCGACATCGCTTACATCCAGGCGAACGGCAAGCTGGTCGTCGGTATCACCGACTTCGCCCCGATGGACTATCAGGACGAAACCGGCGAATGGATCGGCTTTGACGCCGACATGGCAAAGGACTTTGCAGAAAGCCTCGGTGTGGAAGCGGAATTCGTCGAGATCGACTGGGACAACAAGATCATGGAGCTTGACGCCAAGACCATTGACTGCGTCTGGAACGGCATGACCCTCACCGACGAAGTGACCAGCGCCATGTCCTGCTCGAACGCATACTGCAATAACTCTCAGGTCGTCGTTGTTCCCGCCGACAAGGCAGCGGATTACCAGAGCGTCGAGGCTTGCAGCTCACTCAACTTCGCCGTTGAATCCGGCTCCGCCGGTAAGGCTGAGGTTGAAAAGCTTGGCTACAGCTTCACCGAGGTCAAGGACCAGGCAACGGCTCTGATGGAGGTCGCCGCAGGCACCGCAGATGCAGCCGTCATCGACTCTCTGATGGCAGGCGCAATGGTCGGCGAAGGTACCGGCTACGACAGCCTCACCTACACTGTCAGCCTCAACGCAGACGAAGGCGAGCAGTACGGCGTCGGCTTCCGCAAGGGCTCCGACCTTGCACAGGCGCTCAACGATTTCTTCCAGCGCGCTTATGCAGAAGGCTTTATGGAAGAGTACGCCAAGACCTATGGCATTCAGGCAGCGCTGATTGCGCAGTAATCGATAAATACCCCCATTTTTACCATCCATTCGGTGATTCTCCAATTCCCCGGTACAGCGCATGTGCCGGGGAACCACCGCGCTCTGGCGCAGGATCTGGCGAAGGGCGGACCGCCCGAACGATAGAATGATTTTAAGGTAGGATTTTTCCATGACGACGTTTTCTGAGCAGTTCCCCATCGTCTTTCAGGCATTGAACGTTGGCTTTGTGCAGACGCTCAAGCTGTTTTTCATCACGCTCATCGGCGCGCTTCCGCTGGGTCTGATCATCTCCTTCGGCTCCATGAGC
>CALERM010000006.1 GCA_937907715.1 uncultured Clostridia bacterium | reverse complement strand
TATGAAATTAACTGCTGCTGAAACGGCACAGCTCAATGCGCTCTGCAAAAAGTTCCGCATTGACGTGCTGACGGTTCTGCACGAAAAGCAGACCGGTCATCCGGGCGGATCGCTGTCCGTCTGCGAGATTCTGACGACCCTGTATTTTAAAGAGATGAACGTCCGCCCGGACGAGCCCCAGTGGGCAGAGCGCGACCGTCTCGTGCTGTCGAAGGGTCACGCCGCGCCGATGCTCTATCGCGTGCTGGCGGAAAAGGGCTACTTTCCCGTGGAAGAAATGCACACCCTCCGGGATTTTGAAACCAGACTGCAAGGTCATCCCTGCGCGCGCGAGACTCCGGGCGTCGACGCCACCACCGGTCCTCTGGGCATAGGTCTTTCTGCCGCGGTCGGCATGGCGGTCGGTCTGCGCATGAATGGCAGCGATGCAAGAGTCTACGCCATCCTCGGCGACGGCGAAATTGAAGAGGGCACGGTCTGGGAAGCCTGCATGTCCGCCAACAAGTTCAAGGTGGATAACCTCTGCGCCGTCCTCGACTGGAACGGCGTGCAGCTCGACGGCACGAACGACGAAATTATGCCGCTGGGCGATGTGAACGCAAAGTTCCGCGCGTTCGGCTGGAACACGATCGAAATTGACGGTCACGACGTAAACGCACTCCACGACGCCTTCGAGCAGGCAAAAACCGTCAAGGGTCAGCCGACCATCGTCCTGGCGCACACCGTCAAGGGCAAGGGCGTTTCGTTCATGGAGGGCAAGAGCGGCTGGCACGGCAAGGCAATCGACGACGAGAGCTTCGCGCAGGCGATGAAAGAGCTGGGAGGTGCGCAGTAATGGGAAAGGCAATCCGTGAAGTATACGGCGAGGCACTGGTTAAATACGGCAAGGACGACGAGCGGATCGTGGTGCTCGACGCAGACCTCAGCGGCTCGACGAAGTCGGGCATTTTCGGAAAAGCATGCCCCGAGCGGTTTTTGAACGTCGGCATCGCGGAGTCCAACATGGTCGGCATGGCGGCAGGTCTCGCCTCGGTCGGCAAGATTCCGTTTGTGAACACCTTTACGGTCTTCCTGACGACGCTGGGTCTGTGCGCGGCAAGGGCGTTCGGCTCTTACTCGCAGCTGCCGATCAAGTTTGCCGGCGCATACGGCGGCATGTCTGACGCCTTCGACGGTCCGAGCCATCACGCGCTCGAGGACATCGCGGTCATGCGGAGTCTGGCAAACGTGCAGGTTTTCGTGCCGTGCGACGCAGCGCAGACCGAGTGGCTGGTCAAGTACGCGATTGATACGCCGAAGCCCATCTACCTGCGCCTTTCGCGCGACAAGTTCAAGGATCTCTACACCAGCGAGACCGAGTTCGCGCCCGGTAAGGGCATCGTCGTCCGCGAGGGCACGGACATTACCGTGATTGCGTGCGGACTCATGGTCGGAAACGCGATTGACGCGGCGGAGGAGCTTGCAAAAGAAGGTATTTCCGTGCGCGTGGTCGACATGTTCAGCATCAAGCCGATTGATGAAGAACTGATTGTCCGCTGCGCAAAGGAAACCGGCGCCATCGTCTCCGCCGAGGAGCACAACATTTACGGCGGACTCGGCAGCGCGGTTGCCGAGGTGCTGACGAAGCACGGCTGCGGCGTGCGGCAGGGCTTTGTCGGCGTCAACGACTGCCACGGCGAGTGCGGTCCTTACAAGAAGCTTCAGGAGAAGTATGGGCTGGACGCCAAGGCGATTGC
>CALERM010000005.1 GCA_937907715.1 uncultured Clostridia bacterium | reverse complement strand
AACGAGTATAAGCTCGTCGCGCTTCTGGGACTTCACGCAGGCAAGGTGCTGACGTATGATTACCTGATCCGGGAGCTGTGGGGACCGAGCGCGCGCAGCGACAATCAGATTCTGCGCGTCAATATGGCGAATATCCGCCGCAAAATCGAACAGAATCCTGCCCAGCCGGTTTACATCTTTACTGAGGTCGGTATCGGCTACCGGATGATCGAAGGAGACTGACGTCAGAGAAAAGGCTACGCCTTTTCTCTGAGAAACGAGCTGAAGGCATAGCCTTCAACTCGTTTTCTTCTTCCCAAAAAGCGAATGCTTTTCCGGAAGAAGAAATTGCGCCTCGCAAGGGGTACGCGATGGGGCTGTCTCAAAATAGAATTATCTAAAAATTAGCCCAACAAAAAAGCCGTGAGAATCAATTAAAAACTGGATTCTCACGGCTTTGTCTAACTTTTGATTGGGGCTATTCTCTTGCGATTCGCATTTTGAGACAGCTCCTGATGGATGTATGAGGCTTGCGTTGCTGTTATTTGAGTTCGCGGATGGAGAGAAAGCGAAGCTCATTGAGCGGCTTTCCCATCTTGTCTGCGACGATTGCCATAAGCATCGCGGCAGTTCGGTCAGGAACGTCGTGGAGCTTGACTTCGCCCGCGGAGCCGGGCGCGAATGCCTTTGCGGCGGGCGCGGCGGCTGTGGAAGCAGGAGCAGGTGCGGCGGCTTTTGCAGCTGCTTCCCTGCTCTGCATGATTTTGCCGGAAGCCCTGGTCACGAGCATCAGCAGAATCAGCCCGAAGAAGACGACCGCCATGCCGAGTACGACAATCAGAGCTGCGGTTCCAATGGGAACGTCCACCATTGCCTGGTTAATCAGAAACATCTTTTTTCTCCTTCTTCCAAAGCCGCGTGGCGGCCGATTTCGGGTGTCATTATACCGTGAAAAAACGTTAAAGCGGCGTTAAAGAAGGAGCCTTGCGCGCGAGGGTTCGTTAAGAGCCGGGCGCGTCGGAGGACAGGGGCGCGATCAGACGGAAGTGGCTGCGCTCGGTGATCAGAAGTCCGTCTTTCTGCAGGCGCGAAAGCTCGGCGGACATTGCCGAGCGCTCAATGCACAGATAGTCCGCCAGCTGCTGGCGGTCGAAGGGAATGTCAAATTCCAGACTGCCCTGGCGCAGAGACTCCGACGAGAGATACGACAGCAGCTTCTCGCGCGTGCGGCGCTTGCTCATGTGGGTGATTTTGTCGTTCAGCCGCAGATTCTTCCGCGCCAGCACCGAAACGAGATTGCGGATCAGCAGCGCATGCTGCGGGCAGGTCTCCGAGCAGACGGTAAGCGTCCGCTGGATGTTCAGAAACATGACTTTGGAAGGCGCGCTTGCGACGACGCCGACGTTTAAGACCGCGCCGGGCGTTGCGGCAAAGGGCTCGGCGAACGTATCGGGCGGGAGAATCTTCCCCATGATGTTCCGCTGCCCCCAGAGATCGTCCTGCACGGCAAGCGCCGCGCCGGACAGCAGCAGCCCCATCGCCTGCGTTCGCTCCCCGGCGCGAAGGATGTATTCTCCTGCGCCCGCCTCGCGCACGACGGCGCCCACGCAGTGCAGCACGGATGTGATCTGCTGCGGTTCCATAGAGGCGAACAGCGGCGATTTTTGCAGCAGCGGCAGATAGTTTTCCATAAAAACAACCCTCTTTTGTTGGAAATCAAACAGCTTGACACGCCGTATTATACTATACTACAAATAAGAAAACAAGCAGGGCTTACAACAGAGGTTGTATGTCCGATACAGAAAGGGGGCAGCGCCATGCTGTATTCCGGCTGCCAGAGCAAATCGAAGGAGATTTCCATCGCAGAAAAAATCTGCCCGCAGTGCGGAAACCCGGTTGAGATTTTTTCAACCGACACCGAGGTAGTCTGCGATAAGTGCGGCTTTGTGATCTACAACGACATGCTCAGCTGCGTGCAGTGGTGTAAATACGCCAGAAAGTGCGTGGGCGATCAGATGTATGAGCAGATGATGGAAATCGCGAAGCACAACAAGGAAAAGGCGGCAAAGGAGCGCGCGGAAAAGGCAGCTTCCAAGCAGCCGTAAGAAAACGTCCCGGGAGGCGGCGCGTCTCCCGGGCGTGTTTTACTGATAGGCGTCGCATTGCGAGAGCATGGTCTGCATGAAAATGCCGTAGCCCTGCTCGGGGCGGTTGACCAGCACGTGCGTGACCGCGCCGACGAGTCTTCCGTCCTGCAGAATGGGGCTTCCGGACATGCCCTGGACAATGCCGCCGGTTTTTTCGAGCAGACGCTCGTCGGTGACGGTAATCAGAAGATTGCGACCGTTTTCCGCCTGCGGATAAAGCCGCTCGATACGCACAGAATATTCCGTGACGTCTGCGCCGTTGACGTTTGCCAGAATCGTCGCCTCGCCGGTGCGGATCTGCGTGCTGTCTGCCACCGGCACTGCTTCATGTGCAGGCGCGGCGTTCAGCGTCCCGAAAATGCCGTGCGTTTCATTCTGCGAGACAGAGCCGAGCGCGGTGGAAACGTCGAAGCTTCCGTGCAGCTCGCCCGGCGTGCCGCGCACGCCCTTTTTGACGCCGGATACAACGGAGGGCACCAGAATGCCGCCGGTGGTGGCAAGCGGCTGCGTGCCGGAAAGCCCGGTGACGCCGTGCCCCAGCGCGCCGCAGACACCGTTTTTGGGGTCGTAGAAGGTGATGGTGCCGATGCCGGAAATGTTGTCGCGCACCGATACGCCGAGGCGATAGCCCTGTTGCGTCTTCTCCGGCGTCAGGAAAAACTCCGCCTGCTTCTGTCCGCGCCGAACCAGAAGCCGCACGCTCTTTCCGCCGGAAAGTGCTCCGACGGCGTCCGCTGCGGACGAGACGCAGGCACCGTCTATTTTTAAAATGGTATCGCCCGCGCGCAGTCCGGCGCGCTGCGCAGGTGCGTCCTCGTCCAGAGCGGTAACCAGAAGACCGCCCGTGTAGAGCTTGATGCCGGCGGTGCTGCCGCCGGGAACCAGATATTCCGGCATGGCGGCAAATGTCTGCGCGCAGAGCAGAAGCGATAGTACAAGCGCCGTAAGACCCCGGCGCAGAGTCAGAAATTTTTGTTTCATCCCGCAAAATCCTCTCCCAGATGCTGTTCTCGAAGCTTAATATGGCGCGGCGCGGGCAATTCCACGCATGGACCCGGCTAGTAAAAACAAGACGGATTTCCTTGTCAAAAGCTGAAATGCCGCACGCAGCCGCCGCTTTTTCCGCGCTGCGCGGGAAAAGCTCCCGGAAAAGGAAAAAGCAGGCACGGAAAAATTTGCGGCTTTTGCTGATTTTTGAAAAATAACGCTTGACAAATGCGCCAAGCCCGCTATAATAATACTTGCGTTTCGGCGCTGCGGCAATTTAGGGGATTTGTGTAACGGTAGCACACCGGACTCTGACTCCGTTTGCGGGGG
>CALERM010000004.1 GCA_937907715.1 uncultured Clostridia bacterium | reverse complement strand
CACAAGGCGGCAACCTGCGGACTGCATGTCCATATCAGCCGCAACGCCTTTGGCGAAAGTGTATTGGAGCAGGAGGCAAGCATTGCGCGGCTTTTGTTCTTCGTCGAAAAAAACTGGAACGAGCTTCTGAAATTCAGCCGCAGGACGAACCGCCAGTTGGAGCGCTGGGCAGCCCGGTACGGCTACAAGGACACGCCGAAAGAGATGATGGATCAGGCAAAAAATCACCGGCTCGGTCGCTATACCTGCGTCAACCTTACGAACGCAAACACGATTGAGATGCGGATTTTCCGAGGGACGCTCAAATACAATACCTTTCTTGCCACCTTGCAGCTGGTCAACCGGCTCTGCGATGTGGCAATTTTTATGTCCGATGCAGAGCTTCATGCCATGTCATGGACTGATTTTACCGCCGGCATCACCGAGCCGGAGCTGATCCAGTATCTGAAAGAACGCAGGCTTTATCTTAATGAGCCGGTGGAAAGCGAGGCGGAGGTCTGATGTGCTGCTTATTTGGACTTTATGATTATGGGCAGAGCCTTTCTACCAAGCAGAAAAGCAGAATCATTTCCGCTCTGGCTGTCGCGGCAGAAGCCAGAGGGACGGACGCAGCCGGAATTGCCTATCTCTCCGGCTCTCACCTGAGCATCTATAAACGTCCTTTGCCCGCGCACCGGCTTCGGTTCCGTATTCCGGCTGCGGCAAACGTCGTCATGGGACACACCAGAATGACCACACAGGGTTCAAGCCATCGGAACTATAACAATCATCCCTTCTATGGACAGACCGGTTCTACGGGCTTTGCACTGGCGCACAACGGCGTCCTGCGAAATGACCGCAGTCTACAGGTGCAAAAAAAGCTGCCCGTTTCCAAAATTGAAACAGACAGCTATGTGATCGTGCAGCTTTTGGAGCAGGCTGGCAAGCTGGATTTGCAGACGCTTAAGGCTATTTCAGAGCTTCTGCGCGGCTCGTTTACCTACACGGTTCTGGACAGCCGCGCGCAGCTTTTCATCGTGCGCGGCAATAACCCGTTTTGCCTGTACCACTTTCCGGCACAAGGCATCTATGTTTACGCTTCGACGAAAGAGATTCTGAACGCTGCCTTACGGAAATTCCGCAAGCATATTTCATTCGGAAGATTTGAGGAAATTACGGTGAAAGAGGGCGAAATTCTTCGGCTTTCAACGGATGGCATCCGCAAAACGCAAACTTTTTCGCTGGATTTTCCG
>CALERM010000003.1 GCA_937907715.1 uncultured Clostridia bacterium | reverse complement strand
CTCTTCTTGGTCGGGATGGTGGTGTTGCGCTCAATGAGCTTGGTGAACACACCGCCCATGGTCTCAATGCCCAGCGACAGCGGGGTCACATCGAGCAGCAGCACGCCCTTCACGTCGCCGCCGAGGACGCCGCCCTGAATTGCCGCGCCGACTGCCACGCACTCGTCGGGGTTGATACCCTTGAAGCCTTCCTTGCCGGTAAGCTTCTTAACCTCTTCCTGCACTGCCGGGATACGGCTCGAGCCGCCGACCAGCAGGACCTTGGAGATATCGTTTGCGGTAAGACCCGCGTCCGCCATTGCCTGCTTCACGGGACCCACGGTTGCTTCAACCAGGTGGGCGGTCAGCTCATTGAACTTTGCTCTGGTGAGCGTCACGTCCAGATGCTTCGGACCCGTTGCGTCCGCAGTGATATACGGCAGGTTGATATTCGAGGAGGTCACGCCGGACAGCTCAATCTTTGCCTTCTCGGCTGCTTCCTTCAGACGCTGCATCGCCACCTTGTCGTTCGACAGGTCGATGCCCTCTGCCTTCTTGAATTCGTCGACGAGATACTTGATGATGCAGTCGTCGAAATCGTCGCCGCCGAGGTGGGTGTTGCCGTTGGTGGCAAGCACTTCGATGACGCCGTCGCCGATGTCCAGGATGGACACATCGAACGTGCCGCCGCCGAGGTCGTAGACCATGATCTTCTGCTCGGCTTCCTTGTCAACGCCGTATGCCAGCGCTGCTGCCGTCGGCTCGTTGATGATACGCTTGACATCCAGTCCCGCAATCTTGCCGGCGTCCTTGGTCGCCTGACGCTGGGCGTCATTGAAGTAAGCAGGAACGGTGATGACAGCCTCGGTCACAGGACCGCCCAGATACGCCTCGGCGTCTGCCTTCAGCTTCTGCAGAATCATCGCGGAAATCTCCTGCGGGGTGTACTTCTTGCCGTCGATGTCGACCTTGTAGTCGGTGCCCATGTGACGCTTGATGGACGAGATGGTGCGCTCGTGGTTCGTGACTGCCTGACGCTTTGCGACCTGACCGACCATACGCTCGCCGGTCTTCGAGAACGCCACGACGGACGGGGTAGTGCGGTTGCCCTCTGCGTTCGGAATGACGACGGGCTCGCCGCCTTCCATAACTGCTACGCAGCTGTTGGTTGTGCCAAGATCAATGCCAATAATTTTACTCATAATTGAAATCCTCCTGTAGTTAAGGTGACTGTGTTTACAAATTTATTTTGGAAAATGCGAATTTATACAATGCTGCACGCTTGCAGCGGGAAAACTAATTTGCAACCTTGACCATCGCGAAGCGGATGACCTTCTCGCCGATAGCAAAGCCCTTCTGGAAAACCTCGGCGATCACATTCTCGCCCAGTCCCTCCTGCTCGACGTGCATCACGGCGTTGTGCCGCGCGGGATCAAAGGCTTCTCCGATCTCGCCGAAGCTCGTCACACCCAGACTCTCCATGACCTTCACCAGCTGGTTCATGGTCATTTCGACGCCCTTCTTGTACGCCTCGTCGGCAGTTTCCTGTGCAAGCGCACGCTCGAGATTGTCATAGACCGGCAGAAACTTGCCGACGGTCTCGGCTTTGATCACGGTGTAGAGCTCATCCTTTTCCTTCTGGCTGCGCTTGCGGAAGTTATCGTATTCCGCCGCCAGCCGAAGATAACCGTCATGCTCCTTTGCCAGCTGATCTTTCAGTTTCTCTTCCTCCGAGGGCTGCTTGGTCTCTTCTTTGACCGGCTCACTTTCCGGCTCCAGAGGAGCTTCCGTCTGCTCAGGCAGTTCCTTTTCCGAAACCTGCTCGCTCACGACTTCGTCCTTCGGCTGTTCGGTTGTGTTCTTTGTTTCCTGACTCATATCAAATGCCTCCGGGGCTGTTATTTTTTCGGTTCTTTGGGAAGCTCGGGTTCACGCAGCGCAGGCTGCTGGGGCTTTGCAAACATCCTTCCGAGATTCTCGGCGAAGTAGCTCAGGCGCGCGGTGATCTTCGCGTAATCCATTCTCGTCGGACCTACAACGCCAATCATGCCCTGCATGCCGTCGCCGATGTCGAACTTCGTAATGACGACGCTGGAGTCTTTGAGTTCCTTTGCCACATTCTCCGGTCCGACCAGAATCTGCGTCGTGCCGGACGAGAGCGTTGCAGGAAGATTGGAAATAACGTCTTCATCGAAGCTCGTCAGAACCTCCTGCGCCTTTTCCACGTCATGGTACTCCGGCTGACCGAGCAGCTTTGCCTGACCGGTCATGTAAACCTCGCTGTGGGTCTTTTTCAGAAGCTCCACCGTGTAGTCCACAATCACGGGTACCAGACTTGCCGCGCCGGCAGCGCTGTGCGTGACCTTTGCCAGAAGCTCCGGCGTAATTTCGTCCGCCGTCAGCTCGGTGAGGCTCGCGTTGAGAACCGCGGACAGAAGCCGCAAATCCTCCTGCGATACATCCAGCGGCAGGCGGATGAGCTTATTTTGCACCTGATTGTCACTTAACATGACAACCAGAATAAAGCTTCCTGCTTCTGCCAGAATGAGATCGAAGCGCTTGACGGTCCGCTGCGAGCTTCTTGCCGCGACGGCGTAGGCGGGAAGGTCGGTCATCTTGGAGACCAGCTTTCCGACCTGGGAGATCATTTTGTCGACCTCCTGCATCTTGACCTCCATCGCCTGGTTGATGGTCTTCGTTTCGTCCATCGACAGGCGGTAGTCCTGCATGAGTTCATCGACATACAGCCGATAGCCCGCCGCGCTGGGAACGCGCCCCGCCGACGTGTGCGGCTGCTCGAGAAGACCCATATTGGTCAGGTCCGCCATCTCGTTGCGGATGGTTGCGGGCGAAAAGTCCATGCCCGGCAGCTGGGAGATCGTCTTGGAGCCGACCGGCTCTGCCGTGCGGATGTAGCTGTCTACGATTGCCCGCAGAATCTGCTTTTTCCGTTCTGTCAGTTCCATGTTCCGCCCTCCCATCGTTTTAGCACTCTTTATCCCTGAGTGCTAAACGCAGTTTACCACCGCTTTCCCCGCTTGTCAATACCTTCTACTATAAATAATTTGTGAACAAATCAAGGAATTTTTTTGACTGCCGGATGTGGCGGCAGACGCCACTCGCAGCAATAAAAAAGAAGGGCGGCTTTCGCCGCCCAACCCCTGTCCCTATCGCGGAACGATGATATTCACCGCCCGCTGATGGTTGACAATTTCCACATCCGTGACCGTCCCGCCGTACTCGCCGTCGAGCGACCAGTCGACCGGGGTATCGAACGTAAAACGCACGCGCCGGACCTTTTTCGAGATGATATTCTCGTTCTCGCGGAAATCGCTTTTCAAAAGCGCAGTGCTGACATTGTTGAAATCGATCAGATTCTTGATATCGCGCACCAAAAGCAGCTCCGACTGCCCGTCGTTGAGACTGATGCCGAGGCTGTCCAGCGCCAGAACGCCGCCGACCGAGGTCGTGCTGCACACCAGCCCGTCGAGAACGTCCAGCTCCAGCACCTGATTGTCAAATTCCACGCGCGCGTGAATCGGCTTGACCTCGCCGAGCGCCTTGACGCCGTGGAGAAAATACGCAAGCCTTCCTAAAACCTGCTTGTCCTCCTGCGGCGTCTGATACGATACGCCCGTAAACAGTCCGAACGCCGCGACGTAGACGAACCAGCGGTCCTTGCCGAACGCTCCTATGTCAATCGGAAACTCTCTGCCCGTCACAATATCCTGCGCCGCTAAAATCGGGTCCAGACTCAGCCCCAGCGTCTTTGCCACGTCGTTGACCGTTCCGCCCGGAATATAGCCGAGCGGCGGGCGGTCTGCCGGGGGAAGCTGCATGAGTCCCGACACCGCCTCGTTGAGCGTGCCGTCTCCTCCGGTGCAGACGACGAGGTCATACCCGGCGGCGCGCCGGGCAATCTGCCGCGTCAGATCGCGCGGCGCGCTGGTGGGGTGGACGGTTACTTCATAACCGCCCACCGTAAAAATCTGAATGACCTGCATGAGGCTGCCCCGGATTTCGGAGTGCCCCGCTCTGGGATTTACAAAAAACAGCAGCTTTCTCTGCATCCACTACCGCCTCCTGTTTTGTGCAAGGGCTTATTATTCGTTCGCCGCTTCCTGCGTGCCTTCTCCGGACGCTTCCTGCGTATCGCCTGTTTCGTCGGAAGCAGTTTCGCTCTGCGCCGCTTCTTCCGCCGCTGCGTTTGCCGCCGCGCGGTCTTCCGCCTGCACGTCGAAAATCGCCGCGTTCTCAAGCGTCAGCTCCATCGGATACTTTTCGCGCAGCGAATCTTCGAGATCTGCCGCGCGCTCGGAGAGCAGGTCTCCCTTTGCCGTCTCGAACCAGAAGATTTCCTCGCCCTTCGAGACGAAGTACATGATGTGATAGCCGTAATCGGTCTTCACGATGCCGGTGTCGCCGGGCTGTCTTGCCTCGTCAAAGCACCAGGCGTCAAACGTGTCGACCATCTGACCGGGGTACACGTCCTCATAGAGTCCGCCGTTGGTGTTGCTGCCGGGGTCCTCGGAGTTTTCGTTTGCCAGCGCGGCAAAGGACTCCTCGGTCGCCTCGCCCGCCTTCCAGCCGTCCAGCAGCTGCTGCGCTTTCTTTTCTGCCTCTGCCCATGCCTCGTCGGTATACGTGCCGTCCTCGTTCTGCTCGGCAGGAATGACGAGAATGTGGCGGACATTTACCATGGGCTTGTCGATCTTTTCCACATGGTTTTCTGCGTAGGTGTCGGCGTTCTGATCATAGTAGTCGCTGATTTCCGCGTCGGTAAACTCCATCTCGTCCATCAGCTTTTCGAGATAACGTGAGGCGCGCAGATTGTCGCGCGCAAACGCCACATAGTCCTCGACCGTCGCCTTGGGTCCGAACGACGCCTGCAAATATGCAATTCCGCTTTCCATGCCATAATAGTCTGCCGTCGCGTCGAGGCTCTGTGCAATCGCGTCAAGCTGCGCCTGATCCTCCTCGCTCAGCTCGAACCCTGCCGCGTCCGCCTCCAGATTCAGCGCCGTAATCGAATGGAACATGTCTGCCGCACCGGACAAGAACGCCTGCTGCCAGGTCTCGGTGTCGCTGTACGCCTGCTCGTCAAGTCCCTTCGACGTGTCCATCAGATAGCTCAGATACGTGCCGTAGTTGTTGGCGAACGTGTAATACTGCTGCCAGTAGTAAAAATCGAGCATCCGGTTGTTCAGTTCCTTACCGCCGCAGCTGGCGACGACGCGCGCCAGCACCTCGTCGGTGAGCTGGGCCTCGGTCGCGGTGTAGGAGACGAAGTCCTGCGTCTCGCCTTCCGCCGCCGGTTCCTCTTCGGTCTGCTCTGTCGCGCCGACCTGCTCTGTCACGCCGGTCTGCGCCGCGTCAGCAGGCGGCGTCTGGTCCTTTTTCCCGGTAATGAGAATCGCCGTCACAATCGCGGCGACCGCCAGCGCGCCCACAATCCAGACCCAGACGGGCGGCTTTTTCTGCGCGGGCGCAGCCGCTGCGGGCGCTTCCGCGGAAGGCTCCTGCGCGCCCTCGTTCTTCGGACCGGCTTGCGCCTCGCAGGTATACTCGTCCGTTTCCGGCGCCTGTTCATTTTCCGGTCGTACCTGCTGATTTTCGCTGGTCTGCGCTTCTTCCGTCACGCTCTGTCCGCACGCGGGGCAAAACGCCGCTTCCTCCGGAACCTCCGCGCCGCAATGGATACATTTTTTCATGGTCATTCTTCCTCCTGCCGCCTGTGCGGCATTTCTGACAATCGCAATTTTTCCGGCAAATCGGAACGTTCACGCCGGAAATGATCTGCTACAGTTTACCACAAGCCCACCGGTTTTGCAACGACGGGGGCTTTGCGCGGCGTAAACAATTTGTGAATTGTTGCGCAAACGGCATGCTTTGTGCGGCGAGATCCGGTTTTTTCGTTGAAATGCGCTGGGATTTCTGGTACAATACCTGCAAATTCGGCATTTTTTCGGGAGCCGCCTGTGGAAAACGGGCGCGCGTTGTGCTATAATAATGTGCTACATCAGAATGTGCTGCATCAATCGGAATTGAAAATCGGAGGAATCTGCTTTGGAACGTCAAACCACCGTGATCTCCCAGGAGGACCTGAACCGGCAGTCGGCAATCTGCCATGAAATCGCAAGCTACTGGCAAGCGCAGGGACGCACGCCCCTCGCCTTTGTCGATACCTATGGCTGCCAGCAGAACGAGGCGGATTCCGAGCGCATCCGCGGCATGCTGCAAGCGTGCGGCTACCGCATGTCCGACACCGAAGAGGGCGCGGACTGCATCGTCATCAACACCTGCGCCATCCGTGAACACGCCGAGACGCGCGTCTACGGCAACGTCGGCGCGCTGGTTCATACAAAAAACCGCCATCCGGCGCAGAAAATTTTTCTCTGCGGCTGCATGATGGGGCAGAGCGCCGTGGTCGATAAAATCAAGCACAGCTACCACCATGTCGACGGCGTGTTCAATCCCCACCAGCTCTGGCGCTTCCCGGAGCTTTTGCAGTCGGTGCTGACGAAGCGCAAGCGCATTTTTGCTGTCGACGACTCGGCGGGCAACATCGCAGAGGGCATCCCGGTCGTGCGCGCATCGAACCTCAAAGCGTGGGTCTCGATCATGTACGGCTGCAACAATTTCTGCTCGTACTGCATCGTCCCCTATGTGCGCGGGCGCGAGCGCTCGCGGCGTCCCGAGGAAATCATCGAAGAGGTCAAAGGTCTCATCGCCGCGGGCTATAAGGACATCACAGTTCTCGGGCAGAACGTCAACTCCTACGGAAAAGACCTTGATTGCGGGGTCGACTTTGCAGACCTTCTGGCAAGCCTTGCAGAGCTTCCGGGGCAGTTTTGGCTGCGCTTCATGACCAGCCACCCCAAAGACGCCTCCAAAAAGCTTTTCGACACGATTGCAGGCCACGACAAGATCTGCAACCAGTTCCATCTGCCCTTTCAGTCCGGCAACGACCGGGTCCTCAAGGCCATGAACCGGCACTATAACCGCGCGCAGTATTTAGAACTGGTCGACTACGGCAGAACCGTCATGCCCGACCTTGTTCTGACAAGCGACGTGATTGTCGGCTTCCCCGGAGAAACCGAGGCGGAATTTGAAGACACGATCAGTCTCATCGAAACAGTCCGCTACGACGCGCTTTTCACCTTCATCTTCTCCCCGCGCGGCGGAACACCGGCTGCAAAGATGGAAGACCCCACGCCGAAGGAGGAAAAAAGCCGCCGCTTCGACCGGCTCTGCAACGTTCAGAACCGGATTTCGCAGGAGATTCACCAGGGCTACGTCGGAAAGACCATGAAGGTCCTGGTCGACGGGCGCGAGGGAGACAATCTGACCGCCCGCACCGAGGGCGGCCGGCTCGTCCGCCTGCCGGGACCGGACAGCCTGATCGGGCAGTTTATCAACGCCAGAATCACCGGCTGCACCACATGGAGCCTTGTCGGTGAGGTCTCCGACTGACCGTTTTTTCCGCAACCCATCATCCACTGATTCCACACAAAACCGGAGGTACTTTCATGGCTGAGCTTACGCCCATGATGCAGCAATACCGCACCGTCAAGGAGCGAAATCCCGACTGCATTCTCTTTTTCCGTCTGGGCGATTTCTATGAGATGTTCGACGAGGACGCGCGCATTGCATCCAAAGAGCTGGATCTCACGCTCACCAGCCGTGACCACGCCAGGGACAAAGCGCCCGAGGACAAGGTGCCCATGTGCGGCGTGCCGTTTCATTCCTCCGAGAGCTATATTGCCCGTCTCGTCCAGAAGGGCTACAAGGTCGCCATCTGCGAGCAGATGGAAGACCCGGCGCTCGCCAAGGGGCTTGTCAAGCGCGATATTATCCGCATCGTGACCCCCGGCACCGTGACGGAAAGCTCGATGCTCGACGAGTCGAAAAACAACTACTACGCCTGCGTCTATGCAGGAGACAGCCGCTACGGCGCGGCATTCTGCGATATTTCCACAGGCTCGTTCAGCGCCACGTATTTTGAAGGCGACGATGCGCAGGAAGCCGTCTGCAACGAGCTGGGAAGCTTCAGCCCCACAGAGCTGCTGCTCGGCGGAAGCGAAGATTGCGTCCGGACCATCCGCGGCGTTGCAACCGACCGGCTCGGCTGCTGCATGGGAAGAAGCCGGGAGCATCAGTTCGATCTGAGCCTTTGCAAGGCGGCGGTTGAGTCGCAGTTTGAAAGCACGCAGGAGGCGCTGGGGCTTTCCGGGCACGACGAGGTCGTCGTCGCTGCGGGCGCGCTTTTGTGTGCGCTGCGCGACGCGCAGAAAAACGAGCTGCCGCACATCCGCGCGCTGGATTTTTACGTCGCGGGCAAGTTCATGGGGCTGGACCTGACCGCCCGGCGCAACCTCGAGCTGACCGAAACGATGCGCTCGAAGGAGAAAAAAGGGAGCCTGCTCGGCGTTCTGGATCAGACGAAAACCGCCATGGGCGGAAGGCTTCTTCGCTCGTGGATGGAGCGGCCGCTTCTCAGCCCCTCGAAAATCGGGCGGCGGCTTGCCGCCACGCAGGAGCTGGTCGACAAGACGATCGACCGCGAGGAGCTGCGGCTTTCTCTGCGCGAGGTGTCGGACTATGAGCGCGTCATGGCTCGCATCGTCACCGGCACGGCAAACTGCCGGGACCTGGTCTGTCTGGCGCAGGGCGCGTCGACGCTTCCGGCAATTCACGACCGGCTGCAAACACTGACGGCGCCTTTGTTACGAGAAATTTATGAACAGCTCGATCCCATGCAGGATCTGAAGGCGCTCATCGAAAAGACGATTGTCGACGAGCCGCCGTTTGTTCTGCGCGAAGGCGGCATGATTCGCCCCGGCGCAAACGAAGAGCTCGATAAGCTCCGCGAAATTCAGAACGGCGGCACCGGTATGCTCACCGCCATCGAGGCGCGCGAAAAGGAAGCGACCGGCATCCGGAACCTGCGCGTGGGCTACAACCGCGTCTTCGGCTATTATATCGAGGTCGCGAAGGGGCAGCTGAATCTGGTCCCGGATCATTACATCCGCAAGCAGACCTTATCGACCGGCGAGCGCTACATCACGCAGGAGCTCAAAGAATTAGAGTCGACGATTCTCGGCGCGAAGGACCGGATTGTCTCTCTGGAATACGAAATTTTCACGCAGCTGCGCGCCAGAGTTTCTGAGCAGTCGCAGCGCGTACAGAAAACCGCGCAGGCAATCGCCTGCCTGGACGTTCTTTGCAGCTTTGCAAGCACTGCGGTCCACAACCACTACTGCCGCCCCGAGGTCGACCTCTCGGATGAAATCCGCATCACGCAGGGCAGGCATCCGGTCGTCGAGCAGATGCTCAAAAACACGCTCTTCGTCCCGAACGACACGGTCCTCGGCGCAGACGGCTGCCGCGCGGCAATCATCACGGGTCCCAACATGGCAGGCAAGTCCACCTACATGCGCCAGGTGGCGCTGATTGTCCTCATGGCGCAGATGGGAAGCTTCGTGCCCGCAGCAAGCGCGCGCATCGGCATTGTCGATAAGCTTTTTACCCGCATCGGCGCATCCGACGATTTAGCTTCGGGTCAGTCGACGTTCATGGTGGAAATGAACGAGGTGGCAGACATTCTCAAAAATGCGACGCCACGGTCTCTTCTGATTCTCGATGAAATCGGCAGAGGCACCTCGACCTTCGACGGCATGGCGATTGCCAGGGCAGTTCTGGAGTACGCGGTCGATCCCAAAAAGCTCGGCGCGAAGACGCTCTTTGCCACGCACTACCATGAGCTGACGTCCATGGAGCAGGAGATTCCCGAAATCCGGAACTTCAACATCGCCGTCAAGAAGCGGCAGGGCGACATGATCTTCCTGCGCAAAATCGTCCCCGGCGCGGCAGACGACAGCTACGGCGTCGAGGTAGCGAAATTAGCCGGTCTTCCCGACAAGCTCATCGCAAGGGCAAGAGCCGTCCTGAAAGAGCTCGAGTCCGGCGCGCCGAAGCAGCCTGCCATCCAGAAGCAGCCCTCCGATCAGGTCAGCCTCATGGACCTGCAGGCGGACGCAATCCGCGAAAAGCTTGCCGCCATTCAGGTCGAAACCCTCACGCCCATCGAGGCGATGAACGTTCTCTATCAGCTCAAGCAGCTGCTTTGACCAGGGAACCTCCGATGAAACGCCCTTCGGTCTTCGCCGAATACGCTCGGTTGTTTCATCAGAGCTTCCCATTATGAAAGGAGTGCGCCGTC
Source organism: uncultured Clostridia bacterium (assembly GCA_937907715.1). Classification (GTDB taxonomy): domain Bacteria; phylum Bacillota; class Clostridia; order Oscillospirales; family Oscillospiraceae; genus CAG-170. The sequence goes on along the minus strand of CALERM010000003.1, from coordinate 8,057 downwards.
CATGGCAAAATCCTATTACTCGCTCGGCCGCGGGCTATCCCGGGCAGAGGCAATTGCCGGCTGGTGCTACCTGCCGTTTTATCTGGTGCTGCTGAGCACCGGGATTCAATACGCCGCGGCGCTGCTGCATCTGAGTCTCTCGGCGCTGACGATCAACATCGTCTATTTTTCCATCAACCTGCTGTTCGTGCTGCTCGTCTTCCGCAATTTTTTATTGCAGCGGTTCTTCGGCTCCGGCTTCTGGAACTTCGTGCAGGCGCTGATTCTGGGCTTTGTCCTCTATTATGCGGGCACGTGGGCAATTCAGGCGCTCGAGCGGCTGCTTGCCGGGCAGTTTACCATTTATAATAATGAGACGCTGAACGATCTGATTTTCGAAAACCGGTACGTGATGCTCGCCGTGAGCGTCGTCTTCGCGCCGGTGATTGAAGAGACGCTCGTGCGCGGCGTGGTCTTTGGAACCATCCGCCCGGCGTCGCGGGTGCTTGCCTACATCGTCTCGGCGCTTTTGTTCACGCTCATGCACAACTGGCAGTATTTTGGGCTGCATCCGTTTTTGTCCATCCTGCTCAGCTGTCTGCCGTATATTCCGGCGTCTGTCGCGCTGGCGTGGGTCTATGAAAAAGCGGGCACCATCTGGGCGCCCATCACGCTGCACGCGCTCATCAACGCCATGTCCTTTGGTCTTCTGAACCTGTAAAAGGAGGTTTCCATGCCGAAAATTGTCCAGCTCAGCTCCCACGTCGCAGACCTGATTGCCGCAGGCGAGGTGGTCGAACGCCCCGCCTCCGTCGTCAAGGAGCTGGTGGAAAACGCCATTGACGCGGGCGCAACGCGCGTCACCATTGAAATCCAGAACGGCGGCATGACCTTCATCCGCATTTCCGACAACGGCTGCGGCATGGCGCCCGAGGACGCGCGCACGGCGTTTCTGCGCCACGCAACGAGCAAAATCCGCAATAAAGACGACCTTGCCGCCATCTCGACGCTCGGCTTCCGCGGCGAAGCGCTCGCCGCCATCTCGGCAGTCAGCCGGATTGATCTTCTGACCAAGGCGGAGGACAGCCCCGGGGTCAGTCTGCATCTGGATGCGGGGCAGGTCACGCAGGAAGCGCCCGCGGGCTGCCCGGAGGGCACGACGATTCTGGTGCGGGACCTGTTTTATAACACCCCCGCGCGCATGAAATTCATGAAATCCGATCAGGCGGAGGCGTCCGCCGTCTTTCTTGCCGTGCAGCAGCAGGCGCTGGCGCACCCGGAAATTGCCTTCCGGTTTTTAAAGGACGGCGCCGAGCAGCTTTCCACCTCCGGCTCCGGCGACCGCATGAGCGCCATCTATACCGTCTTCGGACGCGAGCTTTCCAACAGCATGGTCGAGGTCAATGGAAAATGGGAGCAGTTCACGGTGCGCGGCTTTGTCACCAAGCCCACCTGCACGCGCGGCAATCGCTCATATCAGTACTTTTTCGTCAATTCCCGGTTTATCAAATCGAAGCTTCTCTCGTCTGCGCTGGAGCAGGCGTATAAAAATCAGCTCATGGTCGGGCGCTTTCCCGCATGCGTGCTGGAGCTGGACCTTCCGGTGCAGGCGGTGGATGTGAACGTTCACCCGGCAAAGACCGAGGTCAAATTTTTATCCGAGCGCGGCGCGTTCGACGCGGTTCACTATGCGGTTCTGTCGGCTCTTAACAAAGCGCCCGGAAGACCCGCCGTCCAGCTGCCCGCTTCGAAGCATGACGCCATCGCGCAGGGTCTTGCGTCCGAAGGTGCGCCCTCCGAAAAGGAACGTTTCCGGACCATGACGGCAGACGAGTTCCGTCGCACGGCAAGCGCGCCCGAGGTCAATCCCTTCTCTCAGACCATCCGCCCGGCGGCAAAGCCCGTCCCGGTCTTTGTCGACGAGCCGTCGTATTTATCCGCCGCGCTTGCCTCCCCGGTGCAGGTCCCCGCGCGAAGTGCTGCGCCGGAGCCGCCGCAGTCTGTGCAGAAGCCTCAGCCGGTCCCTGCGCCGGAACAGCATGTCCCCGTGACGCTGCCGCTGCCGGATGCATCGCGCCCGGTCGAGGTCTGCCCGTCTGAAAAGAGGGCGCAGCCGGAACCCGCGCAGGCTTTGCCGGAAGAGCCCGCGCAGCAGACGCTTTGCATGCAGGAGGCTTCCTTCCGCATCATCGGCGAGACGATGGACACCTACATTCTGGTCGAGCAGGGCGAGAGCCTGCTTCTCATCGACAAGCACGCCGCGCATGAGCGTGTGCTGTTTGAAAAGCTGAAGTCCGAGACCCACCCCGTCATGCCGCAGCTTTTGCTGCAGCCCGTGCCGGTGCAATTAACCAGGCCGGAGGCGCAGGCGGTGCTGGAAAATCTGCCGCTTTTGCAGTCGCTCGGCTTCGACGTGTCGGAGTTTTCGGATTGGCAGCTTGTGCTGCGTCAGGTCCCGGCAGAGCTTTCGCCGGACGATGCCTGCGCGGCGCTGGAGGCGTTCGCGGAAGACCTACTTACCGGCAGGCGACCGTCGGAATCTGACCTGCGCGACAATTTGCTTCACACCATGGCGTGCAAGGCGGCAATCAAAGCCGGCTGGCACACCGAGCCAAAGGAGCGTGAGGCGCTGGTGCGCGAGGTTTTGTCCCGCGGCGACATCAAATACTGCCCGCATGGGCGTCCCGTGTGCATCGAGCTGACCCGAAAGGAACTGGAAAAGCAGTTCAAGCGCACCTGATTTCTGATTTTGATTTCTACTTCTCAAGGAGGCGACAGGTCCGTGGAAAAGATTCTCTGCGTCGTGGGTCCGACCGCGTCGGGCAAAACAAGGCTTGCGGTCGAGCTGGCAAAAGCATATGACGGCGAAGTGCTGTCCTGCGACTCCATGCAGATCTACCGCGGCATGGCAATCGGCACCGCCGCGCCGACGTTTGATGAAATGCAGGGCGTTCCGCACCATATGATCGGCGTCGCGGACCCCGGCGAGGATTTTTCCGTCGGAAAATATGTCGAGCTGGCAGAGCCGGTGCTGCAGGATCTTTTATTGCGCGGAAAAACCTGCGTCTTGTGTGGCGGGACAGGGCTGTATGCCGACAGCCTGCTGCTCGGGCGCAGCTTTGCCCCCTGTCCGTCGACCGGCGTGCGCGAGCGGCTGGAAGCGGAGGCGAACCAGACGGGAATCGAACCGCTTCTCGCGCGCCTCCAGGAAGTCGACCCCGAAGCGGGCGCGCGGCTTCACCCATCGGACAGGCGCCGGATTATCCGGGCGCTGGAGGTCTATCTGGAAACCGGCGAAACAATTTCCGAACACAACCGGAAAACAAAGCTTCTGCCGCCGAAGCACGAGGCGTTGTGGATTGGCTTAAGCTTTGAAAACCGGCAGGATTTATACGACCGCATCGACCTGCGCGTGGAACGGATGCTGGAAGCAGGCTTGCTGGACGAAATCCGCGCGCTGCTTGCCTCCGGCATTTCCCCGGCGGCGACCGCCATGCAGGCAATCGGCTACAAGGAATTTGTCGGCGCTCTGACGGACGGCGGCGATCTGGACGCGGCAATTGCGCTGGTGCAGCAGCGCTCGCGCAACTATGCCAAGCGCCAGCTCACCTGGCTGCGCCGCAACGAGCAGATCCACTGGATTCTGCAGCCGCGCGAGCCGGATTTTTCTGCCGTTTTCCGGCAGGCGTGCGCGTATATTCCTTTTTTCGCGTAAGAAAAATGGTACGATATGGGTATCCAAAAATAAACAGGAAGCCTTGAAGCTTCCGAAAAAGAAGGAGACATACCTATGCAACGTACCGAAACCTATCAGGATGTATTTCTCAATCAGGCGCGCAGAGAGCGCACACCGCTGACCGTCTTTCTGGTCAACGGCTTTCAGATGCGCGGCGTGATTACGGGCTTTGATGCATTCGTCATCGTGCTGTTTTCCGAGGGCAGGCAGCAGATGATCTACAAACACGCGGTCTCGACCATCACGCCGTCGGTTCCGCTGCGCCTGAGCCAGGAGGAGTCAGAGTAGCAGCAACGCAGCCTTAGCGGAAAAGATCCGCCGAGACTTCTTGCCGAATGGTGCGCTGCTGCCCGGGTTTTTCTGGCGGGAGGGAGTTTTATGAAGCAGGGCAAACACTACACCACCGTCATTCTCTGGATTTTCATCGTTGCCATTGCCGCCTATTTCGGCTACAACGTGGTCTGCTCGCTCACAGAGCCGCTGACCACGGCGACCGTCATTGAATACGAGGCGGGCGCGGGCTGCTACACGACGGGCTTTCTTGTGCGTGACGAGGAGGTTCTGACCTCCGCCTACGACATCACCGTCATCACCTGCACCGAGGGCGCGCATGTATCGGCAAACGAAGCCGTCGCCACCGGCTATCTGACCGACGGCGCGCAGCAGCGGCAGGCGCGAATCCAGTCTCTGCAGGAGCAGCTGACGCAGCTGCAATACGCCTACAGCGCCTCGTCGAGTCTTGCCGATCAGGCGGCGCTGGACGAGGAAATTGCAGGCGATCTGCTCTCCATGGCAAAATTCACCGCGCGGCGCGACATGAACTCCGCGCAGGATGTATCCCCCGAGCTCAAGGGGCTGGTGCTGCGCCGGCTGACCAATGACACAGACAGCGAAACCATCCATGCGCAGCTTGAAACCGTACAGGACGAGCTGACCCGCCTGCAAAGTCAGGCGGCGACCGATACCCGTGCCATTACCGTCGACCACGCCGGAACCTACTCCGGCGTGGCAGACGGGTACGAAAGCGTCCTGACGCCGGAGATTCTTCAGACCATGACCGCGCAGGACTACAACGCCATCGCGCCGGAGTCTGTCCCGGAAAACGCGATCGGAAAGCTCATCCGCGGCACCACGTGGTATTACGTCACGACGCTTCCGGCGAGCGAGCTCAAGGGCGTCAAGGAGGGTGCGAGCGTGCAGCTTCTGTTTGCGCGCGACGTGTACGATCAGATGGATATGACCGTCGAGCGCGTGGGAAATAACGAGGCGGGCTACCGGCTGCTTGTGCTTTCCTGCAATCAATACATACAGAACGTGACGCTGCTGCGCCAGCAGTCGGCAGACGTGGTCTTCAACTCCTATCAGGGGCTTCGTGTGCCCAAGGACGCGGTTCGTGTCGAAGACGGCGGGCAGACCGGCGTCTATGTACTTGAGGGCGCGACCGCGCGCTGGAAACCGATCACCATCCTCCACGACAACGGCGAGAGCTATGTCGTCGAGCTTGATAAGACCTCCACCGCCAACCTCTGGCCGGGCGACGAGGTCATCATTCACGCAAAAAATTTATATGACGGAAAGGTTGTGGGCAAATGAGTACCATTGCAGAAAATATCCGGACCATCCGCGAAACCATGGCGGAGGCGGCGCGGCAGGCGGGGCGCGACCCAGCGGAGATTCGCCTGTGCGCGGCGACAAAGATGAACGACGCTGCCGCCGTCCGCGCGGCAATCGAAGCCGGCGTCGACTGCTGCGGCGAAAACCGCGTGCAGGAAATCCAGGAAAAACGCCCCCAGGGCGCGTATGCGGGAAAGCCGCTGCATTTCATCGGGCATCTGCAGACGAACAAGGTCAAATACATCGTCGGCGTGGTCGATCTGATTGAATCGGTCGACCGGCTGGAATTATTGCAGTGCATCGAAAAGCAGGCGGCGAAGCTCGGCGTGACGCAGGACATTCTGCTCGAGGTCAACATCGGAAACGAGGAAAGCAAATCCGGCTTCACGCCCGACGGCGCGCGCCAGATTGCGGCAGAAATGGCAGACTATCCCCACGTGCGGCTGCACGGACTGATGGCAATTCCTCCCGTGAGCGAAAAACCGGGGGATAATTGTAGATATTTTGCAGAAATGCGGAATCTTTTTGTTGACATAAGTGCAAAAAAATACGATAATGTGTCCATGGACTGCCTGTCGATGGGCATGAGCGGAGACTACCCGGACGCCATCCGCGAGGGAGCGACGCTCGTCCGCATCGGCACCGCCATTTTTGGCGCAAGAAATTATAATAAGGTCTGACAGACAGATTTATTTGGAGGATATCAGAGTTATGGGATTCATGGATGAACTGAAGAAATTGGCGAAGCCCTACACCGAGGACGAAGACGATTTCGATGAATTTGACGACGACGTAAGACCCACGCGCGCCTCGCGCTCTTCTTCCGCGCCCGCGCCCAGCCGCGCGCCCAGCTTCGATCTGGACGACGACACGGACGATACGTCTTCCGCTTCTTCCGGCGCATCGTCCCGCCGCACCCCCGGCAGCAACAAGGTCGTGAACATCCACACCACGGCGCAGATGCAGGTGGTGCTGGTCAAGCCCGACCGGTTCGACAACGTGTCCGACATTGCCGAGCACCTGCGCAGCAAGCACGCGGTTGTGCTCAATCTCGAGGCGACCAATAAGGACGTCGCCCGCCGTCTGGTCGATTTCCTGTCCGGCTGCGCCTACGCGCTCGACGGCAAGATCAAGAAAATCGCCATCAGCACCTACATCATCACGCCCTACAACGTGGACATTGTCGGCGATCTGATCGACGAGCTGGAAAACAACGGTCTGTACCTGTAATGCCCGGAAAGGAGAAACCGTATGTTTACACCGCAGGAAATTCAGGAGCAAACCTTCTCCAAAGCCGTTTTCGGCGGCTATGATATGCAGCAGGTGGACGATTTTCTCGAACCGCTCACCGAAGATTACATCATGCTCTACAAGGAAAACTCCGTGCTGAAGTCCAAGATGAAGGTCCTGGTCGAAAAGCTCGAGGAGTACCGCGGGCAGGAGGCTGCGATGAAGCAGCAGATGGCGCAGGCGCAGGCACAGTGCGACCGCATGATCGCCGAGGCGCAGTCGCGCAGCGCAACGATTGTCGCGGGCGCAGAGACGACGCTTCGCTCGCAGAGCGACGATCTCAAGCGGGAGCTTGCCGAAGAGCAGACGCGGCTCGACGACGCGAAGAAGACCGCGCTCAATTTCATCGACGTGATTGAGCAGGACATCAGGGGACATCTGGAGCTGCTGGAAAAGCTCAAGTCAAGAGATCTGACGCTCTCAGCCCCGCAGGCAATCCCGCAGCAGAAGGTCGTGCGCGAAAAGCCGTATGACTGGCAGGCGGACCAGCCGAGCGTCCCTGTTCAGCCGGTGATGCCGGAAGCCCCCGCCCAGCCGGTTGCGCCCGCCGTCGCCATGCCGACCGAGAGCGCGGCGTCGATTGCCGAGGCAATTTCCGAGAACATGGAAAAGCTCGTCGGCGCAGACCCCAAGCCGGAGACCCCGCCGGCTGCCCCCGTTTCCGGGCAGAAGCAGAACACGCACTCGCTGCGCATGGACAGCGCAACGATCAAGTTCTCCGATCTGCAGTTCGGCAAGAACTACGACCCCACGAACGGATCATTGTAAAAGTGCAGAAGAAAAGGAAGAGCAGGTGCGTTTTGCACCTGCCCTTTTTTGTAAGGAGGACCGGGAGGAATCGGGGTTCCGGTCCGGTTGGAATTCAGTTTGCGAAGAAGCGGTGGAGCATCGCGCAAGCCTCAGCGCGGGTCGCGCCCGCCTGCGGGTTGAGCCGGAAATTGTCGCCGCGGATGATCGTCGTAGCTACCGCCCACTGCATCGCCTCAAGCGCGTCGGCAGAAATGTCTGCCGCGTCCGAGAAGCCGGACAGGTCGTTTCCTGCCAGCGCATGGCTGCTGCGGTACTGCGCGTACCGATAGAGAATCTGCGCGAACTCCTCGCGGGAAATTGCCTCCTCCGGATTCCTGCCGTCGGAAACGCCGGTCCTGACCGCCCAGTCGCAGCCCGCCTGATACCACGGAGTTCCCTTCGTGTTCACGCCGTCGTGCCGCGCAAGAATGGTCAGCAGCATGCCGCGCGTGAAAGACGCCTGCGGAGAGAATTTGTCCTGCGCCGTGCCGCTCATGAGACCCTTTTGATAGGCGTACATCACGTCGTCGTAGAACCAGTCGATCGCGCGCACGTCGCGGAAGGGGTTGCTGTCTCCTGCCAGCACCAGCGCGCCCGCCCACGCGGGGTTGATCACGGGGTCTTCTTCCTCCTCGGGTACTTCGACCGC
>CALERM010000002.1 GCA_937907715.1 uncultured Clostridia bacterium | reverse complement strand
CATATCCGGCTCAAAGACCTCCGCGCCGACCATCTGAACAGTCTGTACACGGCGCTTGCAAAGCCCGGGGTCTGCAAGGGTACGCCGCGTGCTGCCGCGAAGATAGACCTCGCCGCCCTTCTCAAGAAGCAGCGCATGCCCCGCGCCGGAATCGCAAAGCAGACGGGCGTTCCGGTAAACACCGTATCCGCCGCCGTCAAGGGGCAGGAGGTCAGCCCGGACGCGGCAAAAGCAATTGCCGAAGCCCTGTCCATTGACTTCCCAAAGGCGTTTGCTGTAAAAGACGAAGCCCGCTCGCTCTCGCCAAAGACGATTTTGGAGCATCACCGGCTGATTTCTACCGTTCTCGATCAGGCGGAGAAGGAAGGGCAGGTGCCGTTCAACGTCGCCGCAAAAGCAACGCTCCCGAAGATCACAAAGAAAGAGGTCAACTACTTCCAGCCCGATCAGATCGCCGCCATCCGCGACGCACTCCGGCAGGAGCCCTTGAAGTGGGAGACGCTGACGCACCTGTTCCTGCTGACCGGCGCAAGGCGCGGGGAGATTCTGGGGCTCAAGTGGAGCGCGGTTGACTTTGACGTGAACCGAATCCACATCTGCAACAACGTCCAGTACACGCCAGATCGCGGCATTTACGAGGACACGCCCAAAACCGCCGCGTCCAACCGTTTTATTTCCCTCCCGGTCGAGACGATGCAGCTGCTGCGCAGGTATCGCGCATGGCAGAGCGCCGAGCGGCTGCGTCTGGGCGAATATTACGAAAACCGGGATTTCGTCTTTGCGCAGGATAACGGACAGCCGCTGCACCCGGACAGCGTGACAGACTGGATGAAGAAATTCAGCAAGCGCCACGGCCTGCCGCACATCAACCCCCACGCCTTCCGGCACACGATGGCGAGCATGCTGTATTTTAACGGCGTGGATTCCGTTTCGATCTCAAAGCGGCTCGGTCACGCGCAGGTCAGCACGACGGCGAATATTTACGCACACATCGTCGAAGAAGCTGACAAACGGAACGCCGATATTCTGGCGGACGTGTTTCTCAAAAAGGCATGATTTTTTCAGCGAGTTGAATTAAAGTTGAATTTCCCGCTTGACCGCGGTTTTGTTTTTGCGCAAAAAATAAGAAAAACAGTCGGTTTCGTAGTGAAACCGGCTGTTTTTATGGTTGCGGGAGAGGGATTTGAACCCCCGACCTCCGGGTTATGAGCCCGACGAGCTACCGAACTGCTCTATCCCGCGATATGCTTGCTCAATTGAGCTTAATTATAATAGCATATGCAGCAGGCTCTGTCAAGGGTATTTCAAATTTTTTTCGGTCGGCTCCGGCTCAATACAAGCTCAGCAGCATCAGCGTTGCAGCAGAAAACAGCGTCCAGTACCGGACCGATTTCTTTCCGGTCACAAGCGAATAGAGCGCGCAGGCCGTCCCCGCAGCAAGCACTACAATCAGCCACGCGGACTGGAGCCGCCGGGGTGTGAAGCCGTAGCTGCTGATGTACAAATACAGCTTGGACGCCGCGATGATAGCAAACACCAGGCTCTGGCACAGCAGCACCGTGCACAGAACCAGCAGCGGCTTTTCTTCCCGAACCGGCTTGACGCATGCGCGCGTGACGAGCCAAAGCAGCGCGAAATTCACCGCCATCACCCGGCACAGCGAGAAAAAGCCTTGCCGCGCATACTCCGCAATCGTGTATCCATCCGGTATCATTTTCACGAACGCACCGAACAGATACCCCGCCTGCAAGCCGAAAAACGCCAGATACAGCGCTGCAAATACGCCAAGCGCGGCGGTCCAGACTACAACTGGAACCTTCCGCAAGGAGGAAAGCGCCGCGTTCACCCGCTCGCCTCTTGCGCGGACGGATTCCAGCGTTTCGCGTCCCGTGCCCGCAATCAGGCCGAACAAATACGCGCCCACCGGAAGACTCGCCGCAAAGCGCCAGAGAACCAGACTGTCCACCTCAAACCGAAGCGCAGAGATAATCCGCTCCGCAGCTCCGGCAAAAGTCTCATCCGTGCTGGACAGGCTCCGCACCGCGAGTGCCAGAAGCCCCAGCGCCGCCAGTGCACCGACTGCGATTGCAGCCCACGCCGCCGGATGCTTCTCTTCCCCGTTTTTCCGGTGCGTCAGCGCGAAGCCGACTGTGCGGATACGCAGGAAAAAGTGCTTGAACGGAAATACGAACAGACCGAACAGCGCGTCGAGCGGCAAAAGATGCCCGCTCTCCCCTTCCAGGAGCCGCCCCGAGCGGCAGAGGACATAATAGACCGCAAATGCGTGGGTAAACAGCGGCGTATAGCCTTCCCAGACGCGGTTTTTGCCAAACGTCGAGGCAAGCGCCGTCACCGCCAGACAGCCGAGCCAGAACCATCTCTCATCCGCGCGCGGTGTGCCCCAATAAAACCACTCTGCCATCGCGCAGAACATCGCACAGAACAGCAGGAAACACCACGTCTCGCCCTGCAAATAAAGATACGCCGGCAGATACAGGAAAAACGCCAGCGCCATTTCCCTTCCGCTTGCCGCAAACGGCGGCTTCGGTGCAAGCTCCGGATACAAATTGCCGCCGTTTTCCGGCAGAATGGGCGCGGCAAACCCTTGGGTGCCCGATCGGACATCCATCTTTTCTTCATCCATATGAAATTCTCCTTATCGATACCTGAGTTGTTATGCTTCAGGCGCAGCCTCGTCGTCCACGAATTCCAGCAGGTCTCCGGGCTGGCACGAAAGCTCGTGGCACAGCGCCATCAGCGTTGAAAACCGGATTGCCTTTGCCTTATTGTTTTTGAGGATGGACAGATTCGCGGGCGTGATGCCCACACGCTCGGCAAGCTCCCCGGCGGATATTTTCCGCTTTGCCATCATCACATCCAGATTGACCAGAATCTCCATACCGCGCCTCCTAGATCGTCAGATCGAGATCGTCCTTCATCGAAATTGCCTGCTGAAAGACGTTCTTGACAATCCGGACAATCAGCGCCATGAAGCCCGCCGCAACTGCGATCACGGCAAACGGCAGATAGTAAAAACTGCTTGCCAGACAGATCAGCCCCGCGCCCACGCAGCACCAGCTCACCGCGCGCAAAAGCGCCACGTTCCGCGTATCAAAGACGATCTGCGCGCGGATATTCGCCAGCAGCCGCCAGAGCTTCCAGAGTAAAATCCAGCCAAAGGCGCTGCAAAGATAAATGGTGATCATCATCAAGATGCCAATCTGCCACGGCATCCCGCGCAGATGGATAAACCAGGTCACCGCCGTATAGCAGAACACGTCCAGCAAAAGCAGCAGCGCCGCAAATACCACCACGCACACCTGCGAGAGCCGGACACTTTTATTTTCGTTCCAGTTCACCGGAACCACTTCCCTTCCGTTAGCCATAGAATACCACAGAGTGCATCGTTTGTCAATGTAATTTTATCGTTTTTCGATAAATATTTTGTGCTTATCGGCTTAACGCAGCTGGGCAGGTAAATTGCAAAAGTAACTTCCGGTTTGCATGATTAACTTCCGGGATTCCAAAAGTCTC
>CALERM010000001.1 GCA_937907715.1 uncultured Clostridia bacterium | reverse complement strand
CATGATGTACGTGCCCTTTTCGTCCTCAAAGACGGGGAAATACTCTCCCGGGCGTTTTTCCTCCATCAGCGCATACTGATACCGGCACGGCTGGGCGCACTGCCCGCGGTTGGAGTCGCGCCCGGTCATATAGTTGGAAAGCAGGCATCTGCCGGAATACGACACGCACATCGCGCCGTGGCAGAAGGTCTCCAGTTCCAGCTCCGGCGAGACCTTTTCGCGGATGGTGAGGATCTCCGGCAGGCTCAGCTCCCGCGCCAGCACAACTCTCGCCGCGCCAAGGTCAAACCAGCTCTGCGCGCAGACGTAATTCGCAATCGACTGCTGGGTGGAGATGTGCCGCTCGCAGTGCGGCGCGTATTTTCCCGCCAGCGTGAATGCGCCGAGATCCGCCAGAATCAGCGCGTCCGCGCCTGCCGCGTCGAGCTGCTCAAGCCACGCAGGAAGCGCGGCTGCCTCGTCGTTGCGCGGCATGGTGTTGACTGTCACATGCACGCGCACGCCGTGCGCGTGGGCAAATTGGATGGCTTTCGGCATCTGCTCCGGGGTAAAATTTCCGGTGAACGAGCGCATGCCAAAGCTTGTTCCCGCCAGATAGACCGCGTCCGCGCCGTATAAAACCGCCATTTGCAGCTTTTCCATATCGCCCGCCGGGCAAAGAAGCTCCGGTTTACGTGCCATTGCCGTTTCCTCCGTCTGCCGTGCCGGCTGCATCCGGCTGCGCATCTGCGTCATTGCCTTCTGCTCCCGTGTTCTGTTGTGCATCGCCGCCTATTTCCTCGTCCGCCGTCTCGCCTGCGAGGCTTGCCAGGAAGTCCTGATGCTCGTAATACGTCTTCGAGAACTTGTGAACACCGTCTTCTCCCAGCGCATAGAAATAGTAGTCCGTGTCCGCCGGATACAGCGCCGCGCGGATGGAGTTGATGCCGGGGTTCGCAATCGGACCCGCCGGAAGACCCGCGTTCGTGTAGGTGTTGTACGGGCTGATGATTGCCTTGTCGGCGTTGGAGAGGACCTCCTTGCGCTCGTCGAGCGCGTACTGAATCGTCGCGTCAATCTGCAGGCACGGGTAGAGCTTGCTGCAAAGGCGGTTATAGATGACCGACGCAATCGACGCACTTTCCGACGTCTTCGCCGTCTCTTTCTCCACAAGCGAGGCGACAATCACCACATCATGAAACGAGAGCTTCGCGCTTTCGATTTCCGATTCCTCAAAGCCGTTGGCGCGCATTTTCTCTTCCAGCTTTGCATTCAGCTCGTCCAGCGCCGCATACATTTCGTCCGTAATCTTGCTTTCAAAGTTCCGCAGGAATCTGCCCAGAACGTTTTCCGGCTTGTCGTTCAGATAGAACTGATACGTATCCGGGAACAGATAGCCCTCAAGCCGGTTCTTATCGCCGTAGGGGAGGTCCTGCAAAAACGCATAGTCAAATTCGTAGCTTGCCGCCGCCTGCTCCAGATCCGAGACGCTCGCCACGCCCGCTTCCTCCAGCAGCGCGAAAATATCCTCACACTCATAGCCCTCTGGGATGGTGACCTCGGTCGTCGCGCGCACGCCCGCGCTCGGCGTCATGCCGTTGACCAGCGCATGGTAGTCGTAGAGATGATTGAGCTCATACGTACCGGGCTGAATTTTGCGCTCTGCATGGGAATACAGGCAGTAAAACCGGAACAGCCACTCGTATTCGATGAGCCCCTTGTCCTTGAGCTCGCGGCTGACATCCGCGACCGTCGCATTCTCGGGCACAGTGATGGTGATCTCCTCGTCCGGCTTGGTCAGCGCCAGCACGTCGTCTGCCAGCCGCCAGCCGAACACCGCCAGCAGCACCGACGCCGCCAGCACGCAGCATACATACAAAAGCACCTTCACGCCCGCCGCCAGATGCGCGCGCTGCGGCTGCTCGTCCTGCTCCGGCTGCTCGTCGGAGTCCAGGCTCAGGTCGGCGTATTCCTCCGGAAGCTTCGGCTCAAATGGCTCGCTCTGCGAAGGCTGCGCTTTTTCGTCCGTCTCGTTGTCCAGAGACACCTCGCCTGCCTGCGGCGCGTCCTGCTGGGGCGCAGGCTCCTGCGCATCGTCCTGCTGCGGCAGGCGCGAGGTTCCCATCATCCGGTCGATGCGGGCGATTTCCTCTCTGGTCGATGCAATCAGCTCGTCGATGGACATGGACGAAAAATCGTCCTGCCCGTCCTCCGGCTGATTGAGATTTTTTTCGTTCTGGTCGGACATAGGTTCCTCCCCTTTTATCGTTCGTAGACAATCGCTCCGGCAATTTCGCGCGCAGCTTCCTCTCCCCGGAGCGCCTTCAGAAGCTCCAGACCGAAATCGAGCGCCGCACCCGCAGCCCGACCGGTGATAATTTTTCCGTCGCGCGCCACATCCGCGCCCACGCACTCCGCGCTTCCCATCTGCGCCTCACAGCCGGGGTAGCAGGTTGCCGTTTTGCCGTCGGTGATATGAAGCTGTGCCAGAATCGTGGGTCCTGCACAGATGGCGGCGACGAACTTTCCGTCGTCATACGCCTGTCTCACCGCGTCCATCGCCGCTTTGCAGCCGAGAATCGACCGCACGCCGCCGAGTCCGCCCGGCAGCACCACCATCTCCGCGCGCTCAAAATCCGCTTCTTCAATCGTGCAGTCCGCCTGCACGGTGACGCCGTGCCCGGCTTCGATCATTCTGCCGCCGATGCCGGCAAGCTGCACCTCCACGCGAGCGCGGCGCAAAATGTCGCACGGCGCAATCGCTTCCACCGGCTCAAAGCCGGAACCCAGAATCATAACAACCATTTTTCAGTCCTCCAGACAGGCGGCAATATGCCGGTAAATTTCTTCGTGAATGTCTTCTATCGAGCGGAGCTGTCCGTCCTTGACGCAGGAAATGAGCGTCCAGCCGTAGTGCTTTGCGGCAAGGCGTGCAGTCTCGCGGCAGCGTGCCAGATACCGCTCGGCATGCTCGTGAATGTCGCGGTCGCCCACGCCCTGCGTGTCGCGCTTTTCGCGCAGCAGATGCGCAAGCTCGGTCGGCATGTCGAGGCACAGCACCAGATCCGGCTTCGGAAGCCCCATTTTATCATACTCCAGATCGTACAGCCACGTAAAAAATTCCGCCTGCGCCGCGCCTTCGAGCTTGCTTCCCTGATGGACGGCGTTGGACGTGGTATACCGGTCGCAGACAATCACGCCGCCCTCGTCATAAAACGCCTTCCAGCCGCGCGCAAAGCCTGCGTACCGGTCAACGGCGTAAAAGGTCGATGCGGCGTAGGGATTGATGGCGTCCGGGTCCTTTCCGAATTCGCCCGCCAGATACATCTTGATGAGTGCGGATGACGGCTCGTCATACTGTGGAAATTTGATGTTCTGAAACCGGACACCCTGCGCTTCGAGCCGCTTGCACGCACGCGCGCACTGGGTGGATTTCCCCGTGCCGTCGGTTCCTTCAAATACAATGAGTTTTCCCATATCCTCTAGCCTCTTATTCTTCTGCACACAACCGCCCACAGATATTTCGGCAGCCGCAGCATTCTTCCGAAGCGCTTCGGCTCCTTATAAAGCCGGTAGAGCCATTCGAGATTCGCCTGAATCATCCATTTGGGCGCGCGCCTGACCGTCCCCGCGAACGAGTCCAGAGACCCGCCAAGTCCGATCATCAGCTTACAGGAAAGATCGTTCTTGTGCCGCTTCATGAAAAGCTCCTGCTTCGGCGCGCCGAGACACACGAAAAGAACGTCCGGCTTTGCTTCGTTGATCGCTGCAATCACCGGCGCTTCGTCCTTGAAATAGCCATCGTGCATGCCGCAAATTGTTAGCCCCGGATGCTTCTGGCGCATCTTTTCCGCAGCAAGCTCGGCAATCCCGGGTTTGCTGCCGAGAAGAAACACGCTCCTGCCGCTCTGCGCGAGCATGCCGAGCAGCCCGTCTGCAAAGTCGACGCCCGCGACCTTCTGCTGCAGCGGCGTTTTCAGAAGCTTTGACGCCAGCACCACACCGGCGCCGTCCGGCAGAACAAGATCCGCCTCATTCAGAAGCGCCCGGAGGCTTTCATCCTTCAGCGCCTCATATGCAATCTCCGCGTTCGGCGTGACCGCGTAGCAGGTTTTGTCTCCCGCAAGAATTTCTCCTGCCCGCTCCAGCGCCTGCTGCATTGTCACGTTGTCAAACGCAATTCCCATAATGTCCGTCTTCATACCGGCACTCCCTCATATAGCCATAGATATGTGTATTTTACCATAGTCTTCTGCGTTTGTCCATCGCAGCGCGTGAAAACTCGCCCGTTGTGTTTCACATTTCTGCCCTTCGGCATAAACTGTAGTGAAAGTCATATTAAAGGAGGTTATCCGTATGTCTGATACGACCCGTAGCACGCCTGCCTGCGACTTGAGCGGCATCCGCGAGGCGGTCTGCGTGCATACCGATAAGATTACCGACAGCTGCCTGGCAAAGGACTGCATTGAGGATCTGCATGTGTACTTAACCGTCGAGTCGCAGTGTACGCTCGACAAGGCGGTCAGCGCAAAGGCGCGGTTTGTCGAGCTCATGCACGTCGCCATACAGCTCGACCCGGTTCCCTACTCTGCCGGATACTACACCGTAGATATCACCTACTATTACCGCGTCATTGCCGACGCCGTCATGCAGGCAGGACGCCCCTGCACCATCACGGGGCTTGCCGTGTTTTCCAAGCGTCTGGTTCTCTTCGGCGGCGAGACGACGGCGAGAATCTATTCCAGCCGCAGCTACAAAAGCTGCCTGTGCAAGAAGGGTCTGCAGGAGGCGAGCGTCCCGGAGGCAATCGTCGAAATTGTCGACCCGATGATTCTCGGCTCGCGCGTACAGGAGGTCTGCGCCTGCAACTGCTGCACGACCGACACGCCCCAGATTCCGCAGGGCATTCTCGACTGCTTCGAAGAGGATCTGGTGCTGGGCGGCGAGTGCAAGCGCCTGCTTGTTACCATTGGTCAGTTCTCCATTGCCCGCCTGGAGCGCGGCACGCAGCTGCTCATTCCGACCTTCGACTACTGCATCCCCACCAAAAGCTGCCCGAATGTTTCCGGCGCGTCGGACGAAAATCCCTGCGAGG